>NVRK02000125.1 GCA_002400845.2 Hyphomicrobiales bacterium | reverse complement strand
GATGGGGAAATGCCGAGAACTGTAAATCTAATTACAGGGCCTTCGCGCAGTGGTGACATTGAACAAACGCTTATTTTGGGTGCACATGGACCGACCAAATTGCATATAATTTTATTATAGATAAATGACAAATATTCCTTGGTTGCACGCAAGACTTAGTTGGTGAAAATGGAACGATACGATTATAAAACACAGCGTATTTATGTCGAGGCTGATCTTGCAACTGGCACACAGATTAATGCTGACCGCGCACAGGCGAATTATCTATTAAATGTGTTACGTTTAAAATCAGGGGCAAACCTTCTTTTATTTAATGGACGCGATGGCGAATGGCTGGCAAGTTTAGAACCCACGGGCAGAAAATCTTGTCTTTTAACGCTAGAAAAACAAACTCGCGCCCAGCCAAAACCTTATAATCTTGTTTATTTATTTGCGCCACTTAAACAAGCACGATTGGATTATATGGTGCAAAAGGCCGTTGAAATGGGTGCAGGTGTTTTCCAGCCTGTATTTACCCATCACACGCAAGTTTCTACACTTAAGACAGAACGCATTATTGCCAACTCTATTGAAGCGGCCGAGCAATGCGGAATTTTGAGCATTCCAAAATGTAATGAGCCTTTGAAGATTGATAAGATGATTAGCAATTGGAAAAACGGCGCATATAGCGATTATACATTGGTGTTTTGCGATGAAAACGCGCCCGAAGATAACCCTGCTGAAAGTCTCTCTAAATTAAATGCAGACAGCTCCGCTAAAAAGATTGCATTGCTGATTGGGCCAGAAGGTGGATTTTCGACTGAGGAACGCACATTATTACTGGCACAAGAGTTTGTATTACCCATAGCACTTGGGCCACGCATATTACGGGCTGATACGGCCGCGGTTGCCGCCCTTGCGCTTATTCAATCTTTTTGCGGTGATTGGGCGGCGTCTGGTGGTTAAAAATCGCACATTATTTTGTATTCGCGACAATTATTCACTAATGTTTCCCTTGCACCTTTGACACAGCACTCTTAACTGTAGTGTTCAAAAAATATTAAAGTACAAATATAAGTTCAGGCAAATTTATGGCACGCGATACAGTTGATGATACCCCTTTAGAAAACTTCGCTCAAATGATTGAGTGGCTCGAAGAAGGCAGTAAGCCGAAATCTGAGTGGCTCATTGGTACTGAGCACGAAAAATTTCCTTTTTATACGCACGACTTTTCACCTGTTCCTTATGAGGGTGACAAAGGCATAAAAGCGTTATTATCTGGCATGCAAGAAGTATTGAATTGGGACGCGATTACCGATGATGGTAATATCATTGGCCTTGCTGGACCTAATGGCATGGGCGCTATTTCAATTGAGCCAGGTGGTCAATTTGAACTTTCTGGTGCGCCATTGAAAAACATTCACCAAACGTGCAAAGAATCTAATACGCATCTTCGCGCTGTTAAAGAAGTTGCAAATAAATTGGGTATTGGCTTTTTGGGAACTGGCTCTAGCCCAGTTTGGACACTTGAAGATACGCCGGTTATGCCAAAGAGTAGATACGAAATTATGACACGCTATATGCCAAAAGTTGGCACGCGTGGGCACGACATGATGTATCGCACCTCTACCATTCAAGTTAATTTAGATTTCAACACCGAAGCATGTATGCGCAAGAAACTACAAACTTCGCTTAAATTACAGCCATTGTCTTCTGCGCTTTTTGCAAATTCACCCTTTACGCAAGGCAAACCAAATGGCGAATTGTCTTGGCGTTCTGGTGTGTGGAAAGACGTTGATAATCAACGCGGGGGTTATCAACCCTTTATGCTGTCTCCAAATTTTGGATTTGAGAGCTATTTAGACTGGGTGATTGATTGCCCAATGTATTTCATCATACGTGATGGCAAATATGTGGACATGACCCATATTACTTTCCGCGACTTTATGGCTGGCAAAGAAAAGGGTGTCGTTGCCACTATGGGAGACTTTACCAATCACATCAGTACGGTATTCCCAGATGTTAGATTAAAACGCTTCTTAGAAATGCGCGGCGCCGATGGTGGCAGGTGGCAAAAGATTTGCGCGCTTCCTGCATTTTGGGTTGGTCTAATGTATGACGATGATATTTTAGATGAAGCAACTGAATACGTTAAAAATTGGACACCAGATATGGTAGGGCAATTGCGTGATGATGTGCCTGAAAAAGCGTTACGAGCAGAAATTGAAGGCAAGTCATTATTGCAAGTTGGCAAAGACATTTTAAACATGTCACGGCGCGGCTTAGAAAAACGCGCCATTCTCAATAATGATGGCTTCGACGAAAGAGTATTTTTAAACTCACTCGACGAAGTAATTGCTGGCGAGCGTACACAGGCCGAACAATTGTTATCGTTATATGACGGCCCTTGGCAGGGTGACATTAAGCGGATCTACGATGAAATGGCTTTTTAGAGTTTAAACCAAGATACGCTTTTTTTGATCGCGATATCTTTGGTTTTCTTCTTTGCTTGAAAACGCAACAGAGATTGTATTGCCTCTACTACCCGTAACTGAACAACCGTATTTAATGCCATCTGGCTCGATGAATAGGCTGAAGGTTTCAGGTACACCCAAAAGACCCGTTAAGCTAATAACAGCACCTTGGTCTGTTAAGTCTTTAACCATGCAGGGAAAACCAGAATTTTGTCCGCTTACTACAAGGTACCCATGCCTTCTGGCACGCCTTGATTGAGCATTCGCTCTACTGTTTTGCATTCTGCTTGGAAGTCTTTTTGTTGGTTTTTGTTCAGATGTCAGTTGAGTCGTTTGCAATTCGCTTATCCCACATTTTTATGTTGTATTATTTGAACAGATTACCCAGTTATGGTTAATGGTGCATTAAGCCCAAGAATAAATTTTGATTTTTGAAAATATTTTTAAGGATATAGTTATGAGCTCTCTTTTAGATTTGTTATTGAAGGCTAATAATAATGGCCTTTCAAGTAAAATTGCTAAACAGTATGGTTTAGAACAAGAGCAAGCAAATAATGCATTGCAAGCTTTAATGCCTGCCTTTTCGCAAGGACTAAAGCGTAATGTTACAACGCCAAAAGATTTTGGCGCATTTATGCAAGCATTGGCCAATGGCAACCATGCGCAATATACAAATAACCCTGCCATGGCTTTTACAAAAAATGGCATAAATGAAGGCAATCAGATTTTAGGCCATTTGTTCAAGTCGAAAGATTTAAGCAGAAAAATAACTGAGCAAGCCTCTTTAAATAGTGGACTACCTGCTAACACCTTAAGACAAATGCTACCTTCACTCGCGCCACTTATTTTAGGTGCGCTGAGTAAAAATATGCAAATCCCTCAAACTGGTGCACAATATTTTGGCGGTTCAGGTGGGGCAAACCCACTGGGCAGAATTTTAGAGGAGCTAATGAAGGGCGGCAATACAAATGGTGGTCGTAGTGGCAACAATCCGCTTGGTGATATTCTAGAACAGATGATGGGGCGCAAAGGTGGCTTTGGCTCTCCTCGCAATGACAAAAACGGAGCGAGCGGAAGAACATCTAGAGATGACAGATTGAGCGATATTTTTGGAGAAATGCTTGATGGTAAAACTGGTAATTTTAACGAGCCCATTTTTAATGAGCCAAACATTCAAGAACCAGCCTATGAAGATTCCTATGCGGATGCGCCAATCCGCGACACCAATCCGAAAACAAGATCAGAGCCAAAGCGTTTGCCAAGAGGTGGCGGCTTAGAAGATTTATTCGGGGAAATGTTTAGACCTTCACGCCAAGAAAATCCAAAATATGACCGCGATGTGGAATCTATATTTGATGAGTTTTTAGGACCTAAATAATCGTTAAAATACATTAACCCTGTTTTTATAAAATGGCTTTCAAAACAGTGTCGTTTACTAGGCCGAAATACAACTAGCTTAGCTTGTATCCAACTTTGGGAAATTGGGTATATTCAATGAACATTTCTGCACCTACTAGCTTAGCTCTAAATGTAAAAAACCTTTCTAAATCTTATCAAAGACCTGCGGTCGATAATTTGAACTTAAAAATTAATGCTGGTGAATTTTACGCACTGCTTGGTCCAAATGGTGCGGGCAAAACAACTACCTTAAAAATGGTTGCGGGTTTGCTTAAAGCAGACAAAGGTTCAATATCTATTTTCGGTCATGATACGACCAGTGATCCGATTGGTGCAAAAAGCATTACGGCTTGGGTTCCTGATGAGCCGATGATTTATGACAGGCTAACACCGCTTGAATATTTAGAATTTGTTGCAGGTCTTTGGAACATTCCAGCGAACAAAGCCAAACATGGCGCAGAAGAATTACTCTCAATCTTAGACTTAGAAGCAAATGCTTATGAACGCTGTGAACGCTTTTCAAAAGGCATGCGCCAAAAAGTAGCTTTGGCTGGCGCGCTTATCCATGATCCAAAACTGATAATTTTAGACGAACCACTCACTGGCCTAGATGCTGGTTCTGCGCGATTGGTAAAAGACGTATTGTTAAAACGGGTTAGCGAAGGCTGTACTGTTATTTTAACAACGCATATTTTAGAAGTTGCAGAACGCATGGCGCAAAGAATTGGCGTCATCTCTGATGGTCGATTAATATGCGAAGGGACGTTAGAGGAATTACGTTCTGAGCGCAGTGATGGCAACACACAAGCAAGCCTTGAAGAAATATTCTTAGATGTGGTTGAAAAAGCTAAAGATGGCAATGTTTCAAATAGAGAAGCTGCATGAGTATTTTAAGCGTAAGTAAACCCAATACAATTGGTTGGTTTTTAAATCACGAATTGCGTTTATCGTGGCGTGATCTGTATGCGATGATGTCTGGCAACAGACCTGGTAGAGGAAAGAACATTGCAATCGCCATTAGCGTTGCAATTTTTCTGCTTCATCTATTAGCCTATTCTGCATTGGGTCCAATTTTAGTAGAGGGCATAAAGCTCGATCTACAGACTTATATAATGATTAGCGGATTTTTGTTATTGCCAGTTTCGCTTATGGCATCACAAGCCATGGAATCTATAACGCGGGCATTTTATACGCGCTCTGATTTAGAGTTGATATTATCGGCCCCTGCTCCCGTTCATAAAATATTTGCTTTGCGCATTTCTGCCATTGCGCTTTCAACCACCTTATTAACATTGTGCATATGTGCGCCTGCAATAAATGTATTGGCATTGTTTAATGGTGCGCAATGGCTTTGGGCTTATCCTGTTATTATTTGCTTTGGTTTTTTAGCAACCAGTTTTGGTGTATTTTTAACAATGGCCTTATTTAAAGTTTTAGGTCCACGCAATACACGCGTAATTTCGCAAATTGTGGCCGCCTTTGTGGGAGCAAGTTTTGTCATTGGCATTCAATTGGTCGCAATTGCATCCATTGGTTCGATCTCAAGAATATCATTCTTAAAGTCAGAATACCTTATGTCCATTGCGCCCAATATGGACCATTGGATTTGGATACCAGCAAAAGCTTCTTCAGGAGACATGGCATCTGTTGCTATTTTCATTGGCATCACTGCATTAATATTTGGATCAATGTTGGCTTTATATGCGGGGCAATTTGGCGAAACTGTTTTAAAGGCAAGTTCTGGTGATTTTACACGCGAGGGTAATTCAAAGCGAAAAGTGAAATTTAAATCAAAATCAGCCGCGTCTGTATTGCGCCAAAAAGAGTGGAAAGTATTGCTGCGCGATAAGTGGTTATTCTCACAAACGCTTATGCAATTATTCTATCTTGTGCCGCCTGCTTATATGCTGTGGCAAGGCTTTGGTTCTGGTCAATCACCTGTCTATGTGGTGATAGCCGTTGTTGTTATGGCGGCAGGCCAACTTGCTGGCGGCTTGGCGTGGCTTGCAATTTCTGGCGAAGATGCGCCTGAATTGGTGGCAACAGCCCCAGTATCTAACAAGCAGGTAACACGGGCAAAGGTTGAAGCTGTTTTAATTGCCGTGGGCGTTGTTGTATTACCATTGGTTTTATTGATGGCTTATATGTCTGTAAAAACTGCTCTCATAGCAATTGTCATGATTGCTATTTCTTCTGCGTCTGCAACGTTAATTCAGCTATGGTTTAGAACGCAAGCCTCGCGGTCTCATTTTAGAAAACGTCAAACATCTTCTAAGATAGCCACGATAGCAGAAGCGTTTTCTTCTATACTATGGGCAGGTACTGCAAGCCTGTTTGCACTTGGTACTTATTTAGCAATTATACCAGCGGTGCTTACTGTTGTAATTTTATATTCTGTTTGGTGGGTAAGCCCTGCCCGACAAAAATCGATTGATACAAAAAAACACTTAATGACCACTCAAATTAGTACGGTAAAATAAACTACCTGAAAATATACTAACGTCAGAAAATCGAATCTGTTAAGGTGGTGAGCAATTAGATAAAACGCTCAAATTTTACAGGTCGAACAGTGGCAGAACCGTCTATTCCAGAAGAAGATAAGTCCCAATCAAATGCATTAGAAGTTTCTGTTTCAGAAATTTCTGGCAAGCTAAAGCGCATGGTTGAAGATACGTTTGGACATGTGCGTGTGCGCGGCGAAATTACAGGATATCGTGGGCCACATTCTTCCGGCCATATGTATTTTGCATTAAAAGATGAACGTGCCCGAATAGAAGCAGTAGTTTGGCGCGGTGTTGCTAATAAATTAAAACACAAACCTGAAGAAGGTTTGGAAGTTATTGCCAGCGGCAAACTAACCACTTATCCAGGCTCGTCTAAATATCAAATTGTCATTGATAATATTGAACCAGCAGGTGCTGGCGCATTGATGGCGTTGCTTGAAGATCGCAAAAAAAAATTAGCTGCCGAAGGTTTGTTTGTAGAAGATCGCAAACAATTATTGCCTTACATGCCAAAAGTCATTGGCGTTATTACATCGCCTACTGGGGCAGTTATTCGCGATGTGTTGCACAGAATTTCAGACCGATTTCCGCTACATGTGTTGCTTTGGCCTGCACGGGTACAAGGTGAAACTTGCGGACCAGAAGTAAGCGCGGCTGTTCGCGGTTTTAATGCGCTTGAAAAAAATGGCCCCATTCCAAAACCAGATTTAATTATTGTTGCGCGTGGCGGTGGTTCGGTTGAAGACCTTTGGGGCTTTAACGATGAAGAATTAATTAGAGCTGTTGCAGATTCTGAGATACCAGTAATTTCTGCGGTGGGCCATGAAACCGATTGGACATTGGTTGATTTAGCCGCTGACATTAGAGCGCCAACACCAACGGGTGCCGCTGAAATGGCTGTGCCTGTTAAGAGCGACCTTGAAGCACATGTTGCCTCTTTAAATGCACGCTTAAATTCTGGACTAACTAGAACACTTGAAAATGCACGCACAAGTTTAAAAGCAGCAGGGCGCGGTATGCCAACGCCTGATACTTTATTTTCTATGCCGCGCCGTCAATTAGATGAAGCAACAACGCGCCTTACTTCTGGATTGATTTTAGCCACGCAAAAAAAACAAATTCACTTTCAAGGCATTCAAAGTCGGCTAAACCCAAATTTGCTAATGCCTGTTGTACAGCGCCGCAGCCAAGAAGTTGGCTATTTGCATAACCGCTTATCTAAAGCAATTAGCACATCACAAGAACGCGCAAACCTTCGCATTGGTCAAGCAACGCGATTATTAAATTCGTATTCTTATACAAACACATTACAGCGCGGATATGCTGTTGTTCGCGATGATGCTGGTAAGCTTGTTACACTCTCTAAAAAAATTAGTGATGGACAATTGCACGAATTAGAATTTTCTGATGGGCGCGTTAATGTTATCGCAGGTAACAATGGCGCTAAAAGCAAGACGCTTGCTAAAACAAAAAAGCAATCAACACCGACTACAAATCAAGGCGATTTATTTTAATAGATCATATGAAGGAGCAAGGTGTTGGCTGGCGCTATAAGTACTATTTCTGAAATAACTTCCCGTTTTTTCAAATTATTTAAAAAACCACACCCTATTCAAGTAGCCGCGCTTTGCTACCGTAAATCTACTAGTGGCCTTGAAATATTGCTGATTACTTCACGCAAACGTAAAAAGTGGATACTGCCTAAAGGCAATCCAATTAATGCTTTAACAAATGCTCAATCTGCCCAACAAGAAGCCTATGAGGAAGCAGGCGTTAGAGGCAACGTTGATGAGGAATGCATTGGAATCGTGCAGACCACAAAAAACCTTGGCAACGGGTTTCGCTCTAAAATAGATCTACACATCTATGCGCTCTTAGTGACATCAATGGAGGAAAACTTTCCCGAAAAAGGACAACGCAAAACCGAGTGGCTACCAATCAATCAGGCCATTAAGAGATATGATGATATCCAAATTGGTTTTCTACTTAAATCTTGGGGTTCAAAAAAAGATTAAGCCTTTGATATTTATCTATAAAATGTTTTCTACAGGAAAATTAGTGTCATAAATCGGTTGTGTATTGTGTAAGTTTTGATTAGCTAATCTGAGATTTTACAATACTGGATTTAAAAAATGGCTGACAAGAAGATACTGACTTCTAAACCCACCCTTGATAAAGATTTAAACAAACTAGCGCAGGTAGAACAAGCGACAGGTATTGTTGTAAAAGGCCTGATGGGTCCTGGCATTGCTGTGATATTTATTATCATGGCTATGGTATTTGCTTCTGCATTTGTCGCTGGCCAATCTGGTTTTTGGATCACAATGGCGGCCGCTGCTGTCGGTGGTTATATGGCCCTTAACATTGGCGCAAATGATGTCGCCAATAATGTTGGCCCCGCCGTTGGCTCCAAAGCAATGACAATGGGCACTGCGCTTATAATTGCTGCAGTATTTGAAAGCACTGGTGCATTATTGGCTGGCGGAGATGTTGTTAATACTATTTCTAAAGGTATCATCGATGTTAATACGATATCTGATAAGAACATCTTTATTGCTGTTATGATGGCAGCTTTGGTTTCATCTGCGGTTTGGGTGAATATTGCAACTTGGTTTGGCGCACCTGTTTCTACCACTCACTCTATCGTGGGCGGTGTTATGGGCGCGGGTATCGCGGCGGCTGGATTTGATGCGGTTGAGTGGGTAACCATGGGCAAGATTGCCGCAAGTTGGGTCATTTCCCCCCTACTTGGCGGAATTATTGCCGCTATGTTTTTGGCCTTCATTAAAGAATTTATCATTTACCAAGATGATAAAATTGCCGCCTCAAAACGCTGGGTGCCTGTACTGATCGCTATTATGGCTGCTGCATTTTCTGCTTATCTTTCGGTTAAAGGCTTTAAGAAAATTATCAAAATTGATTTGTCTATGGCGCTGATGATTGGTGCG
>NVRK02000124.1 GCA_002400845.2 Hyphomicrobiales bacterium | reverse complement strand
CGAGATGTCTGTTGTTACGCGTTGGCGCAATGTGCCTTCGTCAAGTGTTACCCATTTTAGCTTGATGCCTGGGTGAGATTTTTCAAATTCTGGTGTTAGTTTTTGCATTTCGATCATGTGACCATTGTTAACGGTCGCGATTGTTAATTCACCAGCAGATGCTGCGCTAAACGTTAGAGCGCTGGCTGCTATTGCGAGTGATATTTTTTTGAAAAGTTTCATATTTTCCTCCGATGAAATAATTGATGGCCTCCACCAACATCATTAACGGTAAGGGGGTGCTTGTTTCTCAGCCAATAGGTTTCAATCAATCAGCAATACTTTTTTGCGTATAAAACAACAATTATTGGCTATTTGGTATCAGAAAAGTATGGGTGAGGCTAATTTCAGGCAAATATATTGTAATGCTCAATCATAATTCTAAATCAACGAGTGAGTCTTTTAAGCTGAATTATCATTATAGCTGCGAATTTATTTTAAAACGCGGCGCAAACCATCTTGAACTTTTATTAAATCTGCTAAGTAAAGATCGACCAAATCACTGGGTTCATTGTGCACAGCTGCCAGACCAATATTAAGTGCGGCAACTACTTTTCCACGTGCATTATACACTGGCACTGCAAGCGAGCGCAGGCCCAATTCTACTTCTTGGTCGATGACGCAAAAACCTTGTTTGCCAACTTTGAATATTTCAGCCGTAATTACCTTAGGGTCGGTCATAGAATTTGGCGTGCGAGGCGTAAGGTCGGCATCGTCAATTATCTGAGCCAATTCATCTGCTAATAGCGTTGATAATAATACCCGTCCCATAGAGGTGCAATGTGCTGGCAAACGAGAACCCGGCATTAGGCCAATAGACATGACGCGGCGTTGCGCGGCTCGAGCAATATATACGATTTCATGTTCATCTAAAATCGAGACAGAGCATGATTGTCCAATTTGATCGCTTAGCTGGTCAAGCCAAGGTTGAACGATGTGCGGTAAAGGCAGGGTTGCAAGCGCGCCCATGCCAAGGCGCAAAACGCGCGGTGTTAACGAAAAGAACTTTCCATCGTATTCCGCATAGCCAGCATCATGCAGGGTTAAAAGACAGCGTCTAGCAGTTGCTCTATCCAGCCCCGTTGCTTGGGCTACATCTATAATTGCTAACCGAGGACGCTCTGCATCAAAGCATTCTAAAACGCGCAGGCCCTTTGCCAATGAGCCTATAATATCTGTCTTGTTCGCCATTTGAACATTTTTTTACATATTTTGAACAAAAGTCAATATGCGCACAAAATTACTTGCCTTTATGCAATGCGCTCGGCTTTATATGTTCTAAGAATATTACTTATATCAACTAACAATTATCCCGCTTAGCATTCAAACTAAATATTAGGTTTGGGTGTATGGGATACTAACTGTCAGGTTCTAGCTGAATGAACAAAATACAATCTTCTTTAAGTGAGGCTGTTTCACAAATAAAAGATGGCGCAACTGTCATGATCGGTGGTTTTGGCGGATCAGGCGCCCCATTAGAGTTAATTCATGCGTTGATTGATACAGGTGCTAAAGACCTTACAATCGTAAACAACAATGCTGGTAATGGTGATGTTGGTCTGGCGGCTTTAATTCGTGAAGCAAGAGTAAGTAAATTAATTTGCTCTTTTCCACGCTCTGCTGATCCAAAAGCTTTTAGCGAACGTTATCTTGCTGGAAAAATTGAACTGGAAATTGTTCCTCAAGGAACTTTAGCAGAGCGCATAAGAGCAGGGGGCGCTGGCATTCCAGCATTTTATACACCTACCAGCTTTGGCACTGAAGTAGCTGAGGGAAAACCAGTAGAAAAATTTGAAGGCCGCTCTTATGTTCAAGAACGTTGGTTAAAAGCTGATTTTTCTATCATTAAAGCTTTTAAGGGCGATGCAATGGGTAATTTGATTTATCGCATGGCCGGCAGAAACTTTAATCCACTTATGGCAATGGCCGCAAAACACACAATTGTTCAAGTCAATCATGTCGTAGAATTGGGCGCGCTTGATCCAGAAACGATAGTGACACCTGGTATATTTGTGAACAGTGTTGTTGAAGTATCTAATCCACAGCAAGAAGAAATTCTAAATCGTGAAGGCGCTTATTATCCTCCATTAAACGCGCCATTATCAAATAACGAAGCAGGTGCATAAATTATGAGCGAACAATTAAACTCTATAAAATTATCCAATGCTCAAATTGCATGGCGTGCCGCGCAAGACATTGAAGATGGTGAATATGTAAATCTAGGCATTGGCTTTCCTGAAATGGTTGCAAAGTTTCAACCAGAAGGTCGCGAAGCTATTTTTCATACCGAAAACGGTCTTTTAGGATTTGGCCAAGCGCCAAAAGAAGGAGAAGAAGATTGGGACTTAATCAACGCTGGTAAAAAAGCAGTGACACTAAAACCAGGCGCTTCTTTTTTTCATCATGCTGATAGTTTTGCGATGGTACGTGGTGGACATTTAGATGTTGCGATTTTGGGTGCTTATCAAGTTGCGCAAAATGGCGACCTTGCAAATTGGTCAACAGGCAAGGGCGGTATTCCTGCTGTTGGCGGCGCAATGGACCTTGTGAACGGCGTTAAGAAAGTGGCTGTCATTACAGATCATATTACCAAAAAGGGGCATCCCAAATTGGTTGAGACGTGTTCCATGCCATTAACAGGCGTTGGCTGTGTTACGCGTGTTTATACGTCATTAGCGGTTATCGACATTAAAGACGCTCAATTTGTGTTGCGTGAAAAATTAGCTGATATTTCTATGGATGATTTGCAAAGTTTTACAGGTGCAAAACTTCATATCGAAAATGATGTTACTGATTTGATCGTTCCGCAATTATAAGAATTTATTTATAGGATTATTTTACATGGCTGATGCATTTATTTGTGATTACATAAGAACTCCAATAGGGCGCTTTGGCGGCGCGCTATCTTCTGTTCGTGCAGATGATCTTGGTGCAATCCCGCTAAAAGCATTAATGGAACGCAATCCTAATATGGATTTTAGCGCCGTTGATGATTTAATTTATGGCTGTGCAAACCAAGCTGGCGACGACAACCGCAATGTGGGGCGCATGTCTTTATTGCTTGCTGGCCTGCCAAAAGAAGTTCCAGGTACGACTGTAAACCGTCTATGTGGTTCGGGCATGAATGCAGTGATTGATGCTGCACGCATGATTAAAGCTGGCGAAGCTGATTTGGTGATCGCTGGCGGTGTAGAATCCATGAGCCGTGCTCCCTTTGTTATGCCCAAGGCAGATGCTGCATTTTCAAGAAAAGCTGAAATTTACGACACAACAATAGGCTGGCGTTTCGTAAATCCTCTTATGAAGAAGCTATATGGTGTTGATTCAATGCCAGAAACTGCTGAAAATGTGGCGCACGATTTTAAAGTATCGCGCGAAGATCAAGATCAATTCGCTTTTAACAGTCAAGCAAAAGCCGCAAGCGCAATTGCAAGCGGTAGACTGGCAAAAGAGATTACGCCTGTTACGATTAAACAAAGAAGAGGGGATGATATCATCTTTGATACAGATGAACATCCTCGTGCCAGTGCATTAGAAAAATTAGCGTCTTTAAAAACGCCATTTAGAGAAGGCGGTTCTGTAACTGCTGGTAATGCTTCTGGTGTAAACGATGGCGCCGCGGCACTTATTATTGCGTCTGAAGAAGCGGCCAAAAAACACGGGCTAACACCTATCGCTAGAGTGATGGGCGGTGCGGCTAGCGGTCTTGCGCCTCGTATTATGGGTTTTGGTCCTGCGCCTGCCTCTAAAAAACTAATGCAAAGACTTGGCCTAAGCTTTGACCAGTTAGACGTGATTGAATTGAACGAAGCCTTTGCGTGTCAGGGACTAGCTTCTGCGCGTGATATGGGGCTTGCTGATGATGATAAACGCATCAATCCAAATGGTGGCGCTATTGCTCTTGGACATCCACTTGGCATGTCTGGTGCGCGTATTTCTGGTTCTGCGGCATTAGAGTTACAGCTTAATGGTGGTAAATATGCGCTTGCAACGATGTGTATTGGTGTAGGCCAAGGCATTGCTATTGCGCTTGAACGCGTTTAGCAAAACACATTTAATAAGAATAATTAGCACTTAATCACACTTGTTATTTTGCTGAAAACGATCAATAAATACCCTCAAAAAATGATGTGATTTCGTCATTAATTTAGAGGGTATTTTGTTATGGGTCGTCGCAAAACCATTCATGATGTAGCGCAGCAAGCAGGCTTAAGCGTTGCAACGGTTGACCGTGTGCTAAACGGTCGCCAGCGCGTACGTGAAGAAACTGCAAGACGTGTATATGAAGCGGCTCAAAAAATTGGCTATCATGCCGCTGGTCTAATCGGCCAACGTCTTGCCACTGACTTGCCGCAAATGACCTTTGGTTTTGTTTTAAACAATGCAGGCCATGCCTTTTATCAATCTCTTGCCCAGCACATAGAAAAAGCGGTTAGAGAATGCACATTGGTGCGTGGGCGTGCGTTGATAGAATATTCACCTTCCCATGATGCTTCTGACTTTGCGCAAACGATGAAAGATATGGTGGGCAAAGCCGATGTCATTGCGGCAACTGCAACAACCCATCACGACATTACCCAAGCCGTAACTGACCTTAAAGAGAACGATATTCCAACCTTTGCCTTATTGAACGATTTTGCCCCAGGGGTTCGTTATGCTTATGTTGGCCTAAATAATATAAAAGTCGGTCGCATGGCCAGTTGGATGGTTTCAACTGCCGCTAAAAAAACTGGTAAAGTGGCTGTGTTCATTGGTGGGCATCGTTGGCATGGCCACGAATTGCGAGAGATGGGGTTTCGCAGTCATTTTCGCGAATTTGCGCCTCAGTTTCATGTTCTAGATACAATTGTAAATGTAGAAACACGCAGATTTACGTATTTTGCAACAATCGACTTATTGTCTAGGCATAAAGATCTTGAGGGAATATATTTAGCTGGTGGCGGTATGGAAGGCGCAATTGCGGCTTTAAAAGAAGTACGCAAACCGGGCGAGGTGGCACTTGTTGTGAATGAGCTTACGAGCGATTCTAGTAAGGCGTTATCTGATCGATATTTAACCATGGCTATTGCAACGCCACTAGAAAGACTTTGCAAAGATCTTGTGCGTTTAATGGTTGAGGCTAAGTTGAACGATCAACCCTTCATTGCAGGTCAGCACTTTTTACAGCCAGAATTGATAATTCCAGAATCTGTCTAATTATCCTAAATGACGAAAAGCTATCATTAGCAAAGATGAAAAACCATCATAGATGATATGAATGGCGAGCTTAAGCCTATCATTTGATTGACCGATGCACAGACTCAGGGCCTAATAATCTACAAATTATAATAATTAGGCTTCGGATTTAATCGATGAATGCCTTTCTAGATGTGGAGTGAAGATTATGACGACTAAATTAGCTGTTCTAGGTGCAGGGCGTATTGGGCAAGTGCATGCGAAAGCGATTTCAAGTGTTGCGTCTGCGCAATTGGTAGCAATTGCAGAACCATTTGCAGAAGCTGCAAAGGCGATGCAAGACAAATATGGTTGTGCCATTCAAACAATCGATGAAATTTTGGTTAACTCAGATATTGATGCTGTGGTTATCTGCACACCTACCGATACGCATTCAAATTTAATCGAGCAATTTTGCCGCGCTGGAAAAGCAGTGTTCTGCGAAAAGCCAGTTGATTTAGACGTTGCGCGTGCCAATGAATGCATGAAAGTGGTTAAAGAAACCAACGGCAAATTAATGGTTGGTTTTAACCGCAGATTTGATCCAGACTTTATGGCTTTGAAAAAAGCAGTAGATGAAGGTGCAATTGGTAATGTTGAAATGATTACGATTACCAGCCGCGATCCGGGCGCTCCGCCTGCTGAGTACATTAAGCGTTCAGGCGGTATTTTCCGTGATATGACTATTCACGATTTTGACATTGCACGTTGGTTGCTGGGCGAAGAAGT
>NVRK02000123.1 GCA_002400845.2 Hyphomicrobiales bacterium | reverse complement strand
GTGCACGGATTTTGCACGGATTGAAGGAATTGCACGGGTCATGGGAACCACTGTTAAAACAAAAGAAGGAACATGGCGAGCCCAAGTGCGACGCAAAGGCAAATATGCCTCACAGACCTTTAGGCTCAAAACGCTTGCTGATGAATGGATTGTAGAAACTGAGCGCCTGATTAACATTGGCATGGAACCGTCAGGAGGAAGGATTCAAAAAAGAAAGACAATCGGTGATTTAATTGATCTTCATATTGTTGACTTGCTGGAGGTCAAAAAACCTCTCAGGCGATCCAAACGTGCTGTTCTTATAATGCATTGAAAAATGATCTTGGTACGGTTCGAATTATACATCTTAACCGGTCAATGTTGATTGCCTACGGGAAAAAACGCGCTCGACAGGGTGCTGGCCCAGTTACACTGGCTATCGACTTCTCATACCTCAAGACACTGCTGACACATGCAACGGCCATTCATGGTATAATAGTTGACACGGAATGCGTCAGACTGGCCCGCACGGCCCTCTCTCACCTTGGCTTAATTGGACGATCTACTGAACGTGAAAGACGACCGACAGAAGATGAGAAATCAGATATCATAGCCCCTAGATTTGTAGACACTTTGCTAAGTAAAATAAGAAGCAAAGGAGAATGCAAATGCCTAGAGGAATACATTATTCAGAAGAGTTTAAAAGAGATGCTGTAGCTCAGATCACTGAGCGCGGTTACAGTGTTCAAGAAGTCACAGACAGATTAGGTATCACAAGCAAGTCGCTGCATGCTTGGCGCTCAAAATTCGAACAGCCGAAGCAACAAACCACTCAAGATGATGAGGTTATCAATACGCTTTCATCAAGTGCCAAACATATCGAACAAGTTATAAAATTAATTGAGGAAATTGCCAAGCAAACAAATCTATTAGCCTTAAATGCAACCATTGAGGCTGCACGTGCAGGTGACGCTGGCAAAGGCTTCGCCGTGGTCGCCAATGAAGCTATCATGCAAGTCGATGCCATTATAGGCAAATTATCCAGCAGCAGCGCCTTGGCGTTGCCGCAGCCGTTGAAGAGCAGAGCGCTGCCATAAGTGAAATTTCCAACAATGTCGGCAATGCATCGGCACTTTCAAGTAAAAGCGCCTTATCCATGCAAGCCGTTGGTAGCTCCATCGATAACACGCAAACCGTATCTCAAGATGTACAAATTTTATCTGATGAGCTTAACAACCAAATAACCAAATTAGAAAGCGACATTTCGGAATTTTTAAAAGGTGTAAAAGCTGCATAACATAAAAATCTGCGGTTCATTGGGGTTAGACAATGAACCGCATTAAACAGCCCACCACATGGAAATCACAATGATTTACAGCTGCCTAATCTGTTGTTAAATTGTTCTTTAATGGCTCCACAGCCAGCTTTCGCTGACAGCTTGCTGAGCTTCAAATTGTTTGATGTCACTTTGAGATTCCAGCGTTATTGCGACATGATCTGCACCTTCGATTAGCAAGGATTTACGCGAGGCATTCATTGTAAATTCAAACCTCTGTTCATTCGCCGCTAGAATGGTCTGGCTAGGCAAATCAATCGTCAACTCTGAATTTCGAGCATCGCCAGTGATGGCAAGAAGTTGTTGCACCTCATCTTCAGGCAATATAATCGCGGCCAAACCATTTTTCTCGCAATTACCAAAAAATATGCCAGCAATTGATGAAGCAATGATCGCCCTCACCCCGATTTGCATCAAGCCCCAAACCGCATATTCACGGCTTGAACCACAGCCAAAATTTGCACCGCAAACTAGAAATTTAGCCTGATCATATGGCGGTTGATTCAATATAAATTCTGGGCGTTTATCACCATTTTCATCAAACCGAATGTCATGGAACGCACCAATTGCCAGACCTTGGCGATCAATGCGCTTCAAAAATTGTTTGGGCATGATGACGTCAGTATCAACATTGGGAGCAGGCATTGGTGCCGCAATACCTGTTACCGTTTTAAATGGCGTCATAATCTCAGCTCCATAAAATCACGAGAATCAGTTAAATGACCTTTTATAGCGGCGGCGGCCACCATTTCGGGGCTCATTAAATGAGTGCGCGCGCCGCGCCCTTGGCGGCCTTCAAAATTTCGATTGGTCGAAGACGCACAGCGTGTGTATTCCGCGGCAACATCGTCATTCATTGCCAAACACATTGAACAGCCCGAATTTCGCCATTCAAAACCTGCTGATTTGAAAATTATATCTAGCCCCTCATCTTCAGCCATTTTTTTTACACTTTTTGAACCCGGCACAATAATGCCCTGAACATTTTTAGCTATTTTTCGACCTTTCAAAATATTGGCCGCACGGCGCAAATCGCTAATGCGCGCATTGGTGCATGAGCCGATAAATGCCAAATCAATTTCCACTGAGGTTAGTTTTACCCCTGCGCTAAGCCCCATGTATTCAAGCGCTCTTTTATCGGCTTGGTTTTGCGGTTCGGGAATGATAGAGGTGATTGGCAAAGCTTGATCGGGGCTTGTGCCCCATGTCACATGCGGCACAATTTTGCTGGCATCAATTTCAACTTCAGCTGCAAATATAGCGTTTTTATCGGTTTTTAAGTCGCGCCATTTTACAATTGCGGCATCCCAATTCTGCCCTTTTGGAGCACGTGGCCTCCCCTTTAAATAGTCAAAAACTTTTTTGTCGGCCGCAATGATTGCTGCCCGCGCGCCAGCTTCTACCGCCATGTTGCATATGGTCATACGCCCTTCTACGCTTAGAGCTGAAATTGCATCACCGGTAAACTCAACTGCGTAACCAGAAGCACCGCCTGCCTCCACTTGCGCCACAAATTTCATAACAATATCTTTTGCCGTAACGCCCATCGGCAAAACGCCTGAAACGGTCACTAGCATCGGTTTTAGGGGTTGATAAGCTAAAGTCTGTGTGGCCAAGACATGCTCAATTTCAGATGTTCCAATACCAAAGCCCAAGGCTCCCAACGCTCCATATGTAGTTGTATGGCTATCACCACACGCCACAACCATCCCTGGCCAAGCCATGCCATTTTCGGGCACCACAATATGTTCTATGCCTTGCCTTGGATCAAACAAATCGAACAATTCAATGTCGTGGCGTTGGCAGTTTTTAATCAGCGTTTTTATTTGTAATTTGCCGCCTTCGTCTTGAATGTCCTCTAACGACAAAATGTCACGAGTTGGGTTTACATGATCGACCACGGCCAAATGCGCACTGGGTCGCCACACCTCGCGATTTGCCGCATGTAGACCTGCAAAAGCTTGTGGGCAGGTATATTCATTCATAATATGAAAATCGACATACAGCAGAACGGTCTCATCGTCGATGATTTTGACTGTGTGACTGTCAACCAATTTATCGTAAAGAGTTTTTTGCATGAGGTGCCTTTAAGGGAGGGGAACGTTTAATAGATTTCCAAACAATTGATCGATTACCAATATCAATGCCAATATGCCACCAAGCTGATAGGCGTAGCTTTTTAGTGGTATCTTCTCTTGCAACGCGGTGAGCATTGCCAATAAGCCACTTATCACTGATGAAATTATAAAACCAAGGAGCGGAAAACTAACCGCCCAAAAGAGCAAAATAGAGATCAATATAAGTGGGCGTTTTAATTCACCTGCATATTTAGCAGTTTCGAGTTTGTTAAATAAAACACGCGCAACTAGAATCAGACCGCCCAATATCATTCCACCAGCCGCAAATTGCGGAAATATGGCACCAAATGTTGACATAGAAACAGCTTGATATAGGCCATAAGTGCCGACACCAATAAGAATTAACGCGGGCCACATGTCTTTTTGAAAAGGACTATTCATGTATTTGATCTTCCTTTAGCTTTTTAGATTTTCGTTCTGACCATATCGGCCATAAAAGCGTCAGTAAAGTGAAGCCAATTATGGCGATTGAGATGGGTCGTCCAAAAAACTCGCCCATTAAATTGCCAGATGCATTGCCAATTAGATAACCTTGCACAAAACCTTGTTCGGCTATTGGGCCTAGGATAAGCCCCAATACAATAGGAGACGGCTCAAAACCAAAATGCAAAGCAAGCCATGCAAAAAGTCCCAATAAAACCATCATGATGACGTGGGTTGAATTTTGTTCGACCGCAAAAGAGCCTATCATAATCAGCACTCCAATGGCAGGCACCAAAACTGATTTCGGAATGGAAGAAATTGTTTTAAACGCCGTTTTACCAATGATAAGCCCAACGGGTATCATTAAAAGAGTGGCGATGATGAGACCAAAAATAAACGTATATACAATGTCCGCCTGTTCAGTAAACAATCTAGGCCCCACACGTATGCCCTGCACCATTAATGCGCCCAATATAATGGCGTCTGGCGGTGTGCCCGGAATGCCAAGCACCAATGTGGGTACAAAACCGCCGCCAACGGTGGCAGAGTTTGCCGATTCAGAGGCGATGACGCCATCCACGGCACCTTTGCCGAATTCTTCTTTATGTTTCGAACTTCTTCTAGCTTCTGAATATGCCACTAGTCCCGCGACCGCGCCGCCAGCTGCGGGCAATATACCGATTACCGTGCCAATAACACTGCTGCGGACTAAATTAAATTTCGAATTCCAAATGCTGGTGAGCGCCTCACCAATACGAGAGCTATTTTTTGTATTTGCTCGCTCTATATGCGCTTCTTTGGTTGAAACCATGTTGAGCAAAACTGGCACGCAATATAACCCAATTAAGGCGGGGATAATGTGAATGCCGCCCAATAATTGCGGTGTGCCAAATGTATATCTAACATCACCTCCAATAACCGCCGAACCAATTGTTGAAAGCCCAAGCCCGACAGCGCCACCAATCAAGCCTTTTACTGTGGCGCCTTTAGACAATACTGCGATGAGTGAAAGACCAAAAATTGCCAGCCAAAAATATTCTACAGGGCCAAATTTTAAAGCAATAATCGCCAAAGGTGGCGCAAGGACCAATAAAGCAA
The DNA here is from genome assembly GCA_002400845.2 of Hyphomicrobiales bacterium. Taxonomy (GTDB): domain Bacteria; phylum Pseudomonadota; class Alphaproteobacteria; order Rhizobiales; family Rhizobiaceae; genus Salaquimonas. Next base: position 7,478 of record NVRK02000123.1, on the reverse strand, counting down.
CGGCACCAACCAAACCACCAAATGCCGATGCAAAACAAGATATAGTCACCGCCAAATCACCATCACCTCGTTTGGCCATCGGATAGCCATCTAAAGCAGTCGCAATCGCAGCAGGTGTGCCAGGTGTATTGACCAAAATGGCAGCATAAGCGCCGCCATAAATAGCACCCGTATAAACCGCGCCAAGTGCGATTAAGCCAGATGCCGGTTCCATAGAAAATGTGAATGGCACCAAAACCGCAACGGCCATGGTAGCTGATAAGCCAGGTAATGCGCCAATTATTGTGCCTAGAAAAACACCCAACAGCGCAAGCCCAATATTAAACGGTGTTATCGCATTTAAAAATGCATCTATCATATGACGATCTTTCAAGATGTAATCTTCGCAACTATGACAGCTGCGAAGATATACGGGGGAGTATTATTGTTTGGCTTTTAGCTGTTTGATGGCACCTGCATAAGTTTTAGCTTTCTGCCCCATAAAGGTCGGAATTTGTTCATGAGACACATCAATCACCGAATAACCAGCTTCCAACATTAGTTTTTGAAATTCTGGGTTGGCATTAATTTCAGCTAAGATTTTTGCCAATTCTAACTGAATGTCCTCTGGCGTGCCTTTAGGTACGGCTACACCTCTATACGCGCCGCCAACATGGTTAATGCCCAATTCTCTAAAGGTCGGGACGTCTGGCAATGCGGGATGACGTTTTTCTGTCGCCACTGCCAGTGAACGCACTTGATCACCGGCTTTCACACCCTGTGTTGTATAGCTCATCACCGATTTAATTTGATTGCCCAAAAGAGCGGTAATCGCTGGCGCTGAACCTTTAAATGGGATATAAGTAGTCACTGTAGACGTAAGACCAGATACAATTTCAGCCGCTAGATGATTTGCAGTATTTGTACCACTACCACCCATAGTGACAGCACCTGGGTTAGCTGATGCAAAATCAACTAAGTCTTGCAAGGTTTTAAACTCGCTCTCGGCATTCACAATGATCGCATCTGGCGTATAATGAAAGAAGAAAACATTGGTGATGTCTTCTGTTTGATAGCCAACTTCTTTCATTGCAGGTTGCAAAATAATGTGAGGTACAATGGTGCCCATAATGGTATAGCCGTCGGCTTTAAAGCCATTAAGTTGCGCCCATGCTGTTGCACCGCCAGCACCAGGTTTATTTAAGATAATTAGATTATGACCGGTTAACTCTTTAAAAAACTTCTGTTGCATTCTGGCTGTGACATCACTCTCACCACCTGGATTATATGGGATGACATATGTGACATCACGTTCTGGATAATCAGCAGCTTGTGCTGCAAATGGTACTAATGTAGATGCAAAAAGCAAGCTAGCGCTGGCCAATATTTTTGCGAATAAACGACGATTTAAATTCATTATTTCCCTCCCTTTGAGTTACAAAATGACTATATTCGTAGTTTCGAGTTTTAATTAAGCGAATTCCATTATATAATAATTCAGCATAAATGAATTTGGTGAAAAACATTAAGACTTCAATATGTGATTTTTTATGAGGTAGATAATGGGCATCCAATATAGTGATATTTTAGCAGCAGCGCCAAAATCCAATGAGTTTTTTGAAGGTTTTGATGAAAAATTTGTAGATGTGCCACGGGGTAAAGTTTTTTGCCGCATTAAAGGCGAAGGCATACCAATTTTACTTTTACATGGTTACCCGCAAACCTCGGCCATGTGGCACCGTGTGGCACCGTCACTTGCCAAAAATTACACTGTAATCTGCGCCGATTTAACAGGTTATGGTCGTTCTCCCAAACCATTAACCGATGCAGACCATTTAGCCTATTCAAAGCGCGAAATGGCCAAAGACCTTGTGGCGATGATGGATGCATTGGGGCATGATAAATTTTACATTGGCGCGCATGACCGCGGCGGGCGCGTGGCACACCGTTTAGCTGGCGATCATTCTGACCGCGTTTTGGCGCTCGCGACACTAGACATTGCCCCAACGCGCGAAATGTATAGAGATGGCGACAGTTCTTTTGCTCAAAGCTATTGGCATTGGTATTGGCTCACGCAAACCGCGCCCTTCCCAGAAACATTAATTGCCAGTGATCCTGATTTCTATTGGTTAAAGAAATGTTGTTCGGGTTCAGCTGGCGCTTCGCCTTTTTATTGGCAAGCGCTTAACGAATATCTCACTCATTTTCGTGATCCAGCGGTAATCCATGGCTCTTGTGAAGACTATAGAGCTGCGGTGACAATCGACATTGAGCATGACAATCAAGATGAACGTAAACTAACCATGCCATTACACGCATTGTGGGGAAAAACGGGCGCCATTGAAAAACATTTTGATTGTATTGCATTGTGGAAAGAGCGGGCAGAAATTGTCAGCGGTCATTCAGTGCAAGGTGGGCATTATTTGGCAGAAGAACTACCCGACACGGTGATTGAAGAATTTTTGAATTTTTTCGGCACGCATTCTATTGGCTAAAATTTCAAAACAGTTTTATTTAATTTTGAAATTTTTTATCAATTCGGGAGTTTCTTTTCTCACGAGTTTGAGAAACTCCTGCAATGTTTGAGATTGGTCATTATCCCGCCATGCCACGCCAAACTGCATGGGTTCAAGGCCACTTTCATATAATTTATATGCCACACCATTTATGGCTTGTTCGGTAACCCATTGTGGCACCAATCCAACCCCCATCTTTTTTGCCACCATTTGCAACAATGTTGATTTATCGGTTATTTCAAAATCAATGGTTGGGGTCACGCCTGCCACCTCAAAGCTTCTGAGTACAAAATCAGCTAAATATGGCCGTGCATGGCGTTGATAAGAGATAAGCTTTTGATCAATCAAATCATGCGGTGTGAGAGAAGCCTTACCGATAAGCCGACTATCTTCAGGAATGGCGACAAATATGTTTTCTTCAAATAAAGTTTCAGAAATCACGCCTGCAACCTCTGTAGGTGGACGAAAAAACGCGACATCAATTCTATGGCGCAATAATTCTTGAATTTGTTGTGCAGATGAAGAGACTTCGGTCAGAGGCAAATGTATGTTAGGAAATTGACGCCTAAACTTATCAATCACCGTCGGCAGAAACCACACTAAGGCCGCATCGATGCCACCAATTCGAATGCTATTTAAACCACTAGTCGCCGCAGATCGGGTTTTCTCAATAGATTGCTCTAGGCGCTTTAGAATGAACCGAGATTCGTCTAAAAAAACCGAACCCGCTTGGGTTAAACTAACGTGACGTGTGGTTCGAAAAAAAAGACGACAACCAAGTTCTTGCTCCAAATTATTTATTTGGGCAGAAAGTGCAGTTTGCGCCATGCCGATCTGCTCTGCTGCTTTACGAAAATGTAATTCTTCGGCAACGGCAACAAAGCATTTTAATTGTCTTAATTCCATATCACCAAACCAATTTATTTAGCGTTAAACCACGCACCAAATGTCAATGTCTTCAATTCATTATAGCTATTGTTAAACAAAGGAATCTATAACATAAAATGAATTAATTAGGCCGACGATAAATAAATGAAAAGTTGGAAACAAATCCCAGAGGATCCGTTTGTCCGAAAATATATTGACTGCTATTGGTTTATTGAAAAACATTCCGATGATATTCGTATTGAGCGGCCACAACTAAATCCCGACCCTGCTGGCCATCTCATTTTGTGCACAAATAGTCAACCATATGGCTATCGGTTAGGGGAAATTGAATTTACGAGGACTGGCACGCATTTAATTTTACCAAATTCAGAAACAATCATAATCGACCATTATAACCCCTTTTCAATCCTTGGTATCAAATTTCATCTAGGGGCATTATATTCGTTGCGTTTTGAAAATAATTTTCCACTCACTAATTTTATCACCCATCAATTGAACCCCATATCCAATTTTATTGACCTTGCTCAAACAGAAGAGCTTTTGCGGAAATCTGGTGAAGCTAACCTTCAGCTATTTAAAAAATTGGATAAATTGTTACTGAAGTGGTCCTACTTTTTAGGACAGTTTAGCGGCTCGGTTAAGATGTATTGTGATTATATTCATGCCGCTATTCTTGCTTTGATTGTCTTGAAGTATACCTCATCTTGTGTGCATTTATCAAGTGCCGTATGTGGACGATCTGTATTATAAAAAGTCATCCACTCATCAATGATTTGATTTGCACGGAAACCATCTGTCATTTCATGCAAATAAATGGCTTCTTGCTTCAGCATTCTTATACTCCTCGACGTTGTTTTTTACGGAATTCCACTTGACCTTCGCGAGCTTTGCGAACACTTTCACGCTTAGAAACTTCTGGAGATGCAACGTACCAATCGGCACCACCAGGGGTCCATTTGTGTGCATCCGAATTGATACTTAAGACGGTTGTACGGTCGGTAGTTTGAGCCCACTCAAGCGCTTCTTCGAACTCAGCAAGCCCCTCACAATGACGCGCCAATGCGCCCATAGATTCTGCATGTTTGACAAAATCGACATGTAGCGGATTGTCTTTATTCAAGACGCGGCTGTCTTTGAGCAAGTTGTTGAAACCTGGCATACCCATATTGGTTTGCAGACGATTGATAACGCCATAGCCACCATTATCACAAACAACGATAATCATTTTATGGCCCGACAATACCGACGAATAAATGTCCGAATTCATCATCATGTAAGAGCCATCGCCAAGCAAAACAATTGGCGTGCCAACGCCTTGTGTGGCCATCGCAACACCCCATGCGCCAGCAATTTCATAGCCCATACAAGAAAATCCAAATTCACAATCAAAAGTGTTTGGCGCTTTAGTACGCCAGTTTTTAACTGTCTCGCCGGGCAAACCGCCGGCAGCCGTAACAACCGTGTCATTGTCTTTGGCGGTTTTGTTTACAACAGCAATGACTTGTGAGTAACTTGGCACATCTGTTTTGGTCGGTGCCTGACACGCATCGAGCATTTTATTCCAATCTGCATAAAGAGATTGTGCGTCCAGCATACGTGCAGGATCACAGGCCCAATCGCCCATTGCTATATCAATATCATTCAGGCATTCCAAAGCATCGCCAACAACTGGCAAGGCACGGTGTTTGCGCGCATCAAAACGCGCAGCGTTGATGTTGATAAATTGCGTGTCCTTATGAAAAGTCGTCCACGAACCCGTTGTGAAATCCTGCATACGTGTACCAACAGCGATGACAACATCGGCGCTTTCAGCCAACTCTTTCGCCGCATCTGTGCCTTCAATTCCAAGTGGACCAACATAGGCTGGATGATCGTGCACAACGGCACCTTTACCTGCGATTGTTTCCGCCATCGGAATACGGCGCGCTAGAGCAAATTCTGCCAAGGCTTCACTCGCTCCTGAATAACGCACACCACCGCCAGAAATAATCAATGGATTTTTCGCAGTTTTGAGCAACTCAACAGCCGCCTTAACCTCATCACGTGAAGGACGCGGACGTGGAATGGTCCAAAGTGTTTCTTTAAAGAATTCCTCAGGATAATCGTAAGCAATCTCTTGAATGTCTTGCGGCAAACCAATGAAAGCAGGACCGCAATCGGCTGGATCAAGCATGGTTGCTAAGGCTTGCGGTAAACTCGAAAGGATTTGCGCGGGATGATTGATACGGTCCCAAAAACGCGAAACTGACTTAAAACTGTCATTCACTGTGGTTGATGGCGAACCGAAATGCTCGACTTGCTGCAATACTGGGTCAGGAAGACGGTTGGTATAAGTGTCACCAGATAGAAGAAGAACAGGCAAGCGGTTTGCATGCGCAACACCAGCGGCGGTGACCATGTTCGTCGCACCTGGACCTACAGAAGTAGTTGCGACCATAATTTGGCGGCGCAGCTTGGCCTTAGCATAACCAATCGCAGCCAAAGCCATAGATTGTTCGTTTTGACCACGCCATGTTGGCAAATGATCTTGAACTTGCTCAAGTGCTTCTGACAAGCAAGTAACATTTCCATGGCCAAAAATCCCAAACACTCCAGCGAACAACGGAACACGCTCTCCCTCAACTACTGTGTATTGATTGCATAAATAACGCACAAGGGCCTGCGCCATCGTCAAGCGTATGGTTTTATCAGACATAATGCTCCTCCTTTGGAAATGAATTTGTCTCTTTTTTGAAATTTATATTGACAAAAATATAACTATGCAACAAATATTGCATAGTCGATAAAAATAAAATTTGCGCCGCTTGAGTAAGTGCTGCCAAACATCTTATTCGATACCAAAACACTAAAGAACTGGATTAGTTGGATGTACGAGAAATTTGGAAATTTTATAAATGGTAGTTGGCGTAAACCAAGCCAAACCGTAGATGTAATATCACCAGTTACTGAAAAACCGATGGGTCAGGCTCCACAAGCAAGCGTTGAAGAAACTGTAGAAGCGATCAACGCCGCTGAGTTAGCTCTAACATCCCTGCGAGAAATGGGTGGATTTGCAAGAGCTGATGCGATGCATAAAATAGCAGATGAAATGTTCGCTCGTGCAGAAGAAGCCGCAATTATGATTGCCACTGAAACTGGCAAGCCTATCGCTCAAGCAGGTCGCGAATGGGTGTTGTCTGCAGAACAATTTCGATGGTACGCTGAAGAAGCTCGCCGTATTTATGGCCGTGTGATCGATAGCCGCGTCCCTGGTGGGCGTTTCGAAGTCACTCATGAACCCGTTGGAATCGTTGGCGCCTTTACTGCATGGAATTTCCCAGCGGCCCTTCCTGCACGCAAACTAGCACCGGCGCTCGCCGCAGGGTGCCCCGTGGTTTTGCGCCCATCTTCGCAAACCCCAGGCGTTGCCATGGTCATGGTCGATTGTATTCGTGCGGGCGGGTTACCGAATGGCGCTGTAAATTTGGTGGTCGGCCCAACCCAAAATACCTATGCGCCTATTATGGCTGATGCGCGTGTGCGTAAAGTATCCTTAACTGGCTCAACCCGCGTAGGCCAACAGATGATCCGCGATGCAGCAGATACCGTAAAAAAGGTATCTATGGAGTTGGGTGGAAACGCCCCCTTAATCATATATGAAGACGCAGATTTAGAAACTGCATTGGATATGAGCGTAGCGACAAAGTATGCGAATTGCGGACAGGTTTGCGTAACACTGGATCGTGTTTTTGTGCATGAGAGCCTTTACGCAAAATTTATCAAAGGTTTTGTTGAACGCACAAAGAAAATCAAGGTTGGAGATGGCCTTAAAGCTGATACTGCAATGGGACCACTGATTAATGGACGTTCTTTAGATACGATTGACAAAATCGTTCAAGAATCGATTGCCGCAGGCGCTAAACTTGAAACAGGCGGTTGCCGTGTGGCCGATATAAACAGCGGCCATTTCTATGAACCTACAGTATTGTCGAATGTCACCGATGATATGCGCGTTTTTGCCGAAGAAAACTTTGGCCCAGTCTGCGCTATTACTTCTTTCAAATATGTAGACGAAGTTCTGGCACGCGCCAATGCGTCGCAAATGGGCCTTTCGGC
>NVRK02000122.1 GCA_002400845.2 Hyphomicrobiales bacterium | reverse complement strand
GGTGGTTTACCAGTTGTTTTGAAGCGTTTGGGCGATGCAGGCCTTTTGCACAAAGATTGCTTAACGGTGTCTGGCGAAACAATTTGGTCAGAAGTTGGTGAAGCGCAAAACCATAATGATGATGTAATTTTACCGTTTGAAAAAGCATTAACTCAGCAGGGCGGCATTGCTGTTCTTAGGGGCAACCTTGCACCAAAAGGCGCGGTGTTAAAACCGTCAGCTGCAAGTAAGCATTTGTTAAAACACAAAGGCAGAGCGGTCGTATTTGAAGACATTGATGACTATAAAGCAAAAATCAACGATGACGATTTAGACATCGATGAAAATTGCATCATGGTTCTCAAAAATTGTGGGCCGAAGGGGTACCCGGGTATGGCAGAGGTTGGAAACATGGGGCTGCCACCCAAGGTACTTAAAAAAGGCATTACAGATATGATACGCATTTCAGATGCGCGCATGTCTGGCACGGCATATGGAACTGTTATCTTGCATACCTCACCAGAGGCCGCCGCAGGTGGCCCATTAGCAGTGGTGCAAAATGGTGACATGATTGAAGTTGATATCAACGAGCGTCGTTTACATTTAGATATTTCTGACGCTGAGTTGAAACAACGTCTTGATGCTTGGAAACCCAATCACGAACTATACGAACGTGGCTATGCATTGTTGCACCAACTGCATGTTGAAGGCGCAGATACGGGCGCTGATCTAGATTTCTTAAAGGGCTGCGGCGGCAGTGCCGTGGGTAAGGATTCTCACTAATGGCCAAAAATATGGCTTTGAAAATTGCGTTAATCGGTGTTGGTAAAATTGCTATCGATCAACACATTCCAGCGCTTGCTAATTCTGCGCAATGGGATTTGTCAGCGGCTGTTTCTCGTAATGAAAAAGTAGACGGCATTGATAACTTTACTGATTTTAAAACCATGCTAGATGCTCGGTCTGACATAAGCGTAGTTAGCCTTTGCATGCCACCTGTGCCACGGTTCGAATATGCTAAAATGGCATTGGATGCAGGGCGTCATGTGATGCTTGAAAAACCGCCAGGTGCAACACTGTCAGAAGTCTATGCACTTCACGATATGGCTAAGGAAAAAGGCCTAACGCTTTATGCCACTTGGCACAGCCGAGAAGCGGCACAAGTTGCAAATGCTAAAAAGTATTTAGCTGATAAAAAACTAAAGTCGCTCAAGATTATTTGGAAAGAAGATGTGCGCCGTTGGCACCCAGGTCAAGAATGGGTTTTTGAACCAGGTGGTATGGGGGTGTTTGACCCAGGTATTAATGCACTTTCTATCATGACTGAAATTTTGCCAACGCCAATTCATTTGAAAAATGCAGTATTGCAATTTCCTGAAAATCGCCAAACACCCATTGCGGCATACTTAGAATTTACGCACCCAGATGGTGCAGACATATCTGCCGAATTTGAATGGCGACATGAGGACTTGCAAACTTGGGCCTTTGAAATTGGAACGAATGACGGCTCACTTATATTAAATGAGGGCGGGGCAAAACTACAAATAAACGGTGTGGAACAATCACAACCTGCTAGCGATGCGCTGGCTGGTGAGTATCCACGCCTCTATGCAAATATGGCACAGCTGATTGCAAATGGTGAAAGTGATGTAGATACATCTCCTATGCGCCACGTTGCAGATGCATTTACACTGGGAAGTCGAAAAGTCGTTCCAGCATTTAATTTTTAATTTATTCAAAAGGACGAAAAAGTGAAAAAGCCTCTTACAGGTATCCTCCCAGTTGCTCCAACGCCATTCCATGCTAATGGTACAGTTGATGAAGACGGCATGCGCCGTGTACTCGATTGCCTAATTGCCCAAGGCGTTGATGCAATTTGTATTCTAGCAAATTATTCAGAGCAGTTTGTATTGTCAGATGAAGAGCGCGCATTGCTAATGCGCATCAGCGTTGAACATGTTGCAGGCCGTGTTCCTGTAATCGTCACAATCAGCCACTTTTATACAGGCATTGTTGTTGAACGCGCAAAAGCGGCACAAGCACTTGGTGCATCAATGGTAATGATGATGCCGCCTTATCATGGTGTTGGTTTAGTGCCAGCCGACCAAGGTGTGTTCGAACATTTTGAAGCCGTAAACAATGCGATTTCAATTCCAATCATGATTCAAGATGCACCACTTTCTGGCGTTAGCCTTCCAGTGCCATCGTTAGTTCGTATGGCGAAAGAATTAGAAAATGTTTCATACTTCAAACTTGAAACACCGTTTGCGGCCGATAAACTTGCAGCCTTAATCGAAGCTGGTGGCGACGAAATTGTTGGGCCGTTTGATGGTGAAGAAGCTGTAACACTTTTGGCAGATTTAGATGCAGGTGCAACAGGCACAATGACATCTGGCATGTTCCCAGAACATATTCGCCCAATAGTAATGGAGCATTTAGCAGGTAATGGCGATGCCGCATTAGCCCAATGGCAAAAATGCTTGCCACTAATCAATCACGAAAACCGCCAATGTGGCCTTCGTGCATGTAAAACTGTTTATGCCGCTGGTGGCGTTATTGAGAGTGATTATGTACGTCACCCATTAAAACCAATGTCGGAGCGAACAAAGACTAGACTATTACAACTGGCAGGTGATATGAATCTTATCGCATTGAAATGGGGTAAGTAGAAAATGGATTCTAAAATGAATTACGAAGCACATGGTAAACATTTAATTGCAGGCAAATGGGTCGAAAGCGAAGAGAAATTTTCTTCATCTCCAGCAAGCGGTAACCCACAAGAATTTTCAACTGGAAACGCGCAACTTGTAGACGATGCATGTAAAGCAGCCGAAGCAGCGTTTTGGGAATTTGGATATTCTAGCCGTAAAGAACGCGCTAAATTTTTGAACACGATTGCTGATGAAATTGAGGCACGTGGTGAAATCATCACTGCAATTGGCACAAGTGAATCTGGCCTTCCAGCGGGTCGCTTAGAAGGCGAAAGAGGCCGCACAACGGGGCAATTGCGTTTCTTTGCAGACCATATTTTAAAAGGCGATTATCTTGACAAGCGCATTGATGAAGCTTTGCCAGATCGCGCACCAATGCCGCGTCCAGAAATTAAACTTGGTCAGCGTCCTGTTGGTCCAGTTGCTGTGTTTGGCGCATCAAACTTTCCATTAGCATTTTCTGTTGCAGGTGGTGATACCGCAGCTGCATTGGCAGCTGGTTGTCCAGTGGTTGTTAAAGCGCACAGCGCACACCCTGGAACATCAGAAATCGTTGCAGAAGCTATTCACGTTGCGATTGAAAAATGCGGAATACACGCTGGTGTGTTTTCAATGGTGCATGGTGGTAGCCGCGAAGTAGGTACATCACTTGTGCAACACCCACTCATCAACGCAGTTGGCTTTACAGGCAGCTTGGGTGGCGGTCGTGCATTGTTCGATCTTTGTGCACAGCGTCCAACACCAATTCCATTCTTTGGTGAGCTTGGTTCAGTGAACCCAGTATTCTTGCTTCCGCAAGCTTTGTCTGCACGCGGTGTAGAAATTGCCAATGGTTGGGCTGGTTCTTTAACAATGGGCGCAGGTCAATTTTGTACAAACCCAGGTATCATTGTAGCGGTTGAAGGCAAAGACGCAGATATATTTGTTGAAACTGCTGTTTCGGCTCTTAATGAATCTGCTTCTCAAGTGATGCTTACAGATGGCATTGCACAAGCTTATCGCGACGGTAGAACAACCATTGCATCTGGTAAGGGTGTTCAAGAAGTTTTGACAACGTCATGCGACCTTAGAAATGCAACCCCATATTTGTTCACTGTTTCTGCGGATGATTGGTTAGCAAACGAAGAATTGGGCGAAGAAGTATTTGGTCCACTTGGTGTTATCATTCGTGCAAAAGACGAAGCGCAAATGCTTGAAATTGCAAATGCATTAAAAGGTCAATTGACTTGTACTTTGCAAATGGATGCTGGCGATATTGCACTTGGTCAAAAACTAATGCCTGTTCTTGAGCGTAAAGCTGGACGTGTATTGGCAAATGGTTTCCCAACGGGTGTAGAAGTTTGTGATACAATGGTTCATGGCGGACCTTATCCTGCGTCTACAAACTTTGGTGCAACGTCTGTTGGCTCAATGTCAATTCGTCGTTTCTTGCGTCCAGTAAGCTACCAAAATCTTCCAAAAGAACTTTTGCCTGAAGATTTCCAAGCTTAGTTTAAGGGTTTAAAATGAGCAAAGAAATAAGTTGGATAGCCGCTGATTGGGGCACATCAAACCTTAGAATTTGGGCAATTGATGTTTCTGGAAATGTAGTTATCCAGCGTTCTTCACAAGATGGAATGGGTGGGCTTGCTCCCGCCGATTTCGAACCAGCTTTATTGTCACTGATTGGCGATATATTGCCACTAAATGTTAAAACAAATGTTTTAGTGTGTGGCATGGCTGGGGCAAAGCAAGGCTGGGTTGAAGCGCCATATGCGCAAGTGCCATGCGCGCCAACAGGTCTAGCGCCTGTTAAAGTGCCCACCAAAGATGACCGATTGAACGTTTCAATTTTAGCAGGCTTAAGCCAGCAAAATCCATTTGATGTTATGCGCGGTGAAGAAACACAAATTTCTGGCTTTCTATCTCAGGAAAAAGCCTTCGATGGTGTTTTATGCATGCCCGGCACGCACACAAAATGGGTGGGAATTTCTAACGAACAAGTACAAGAATTTCAAACGACAATGACGGGAGAAATGTTTGCAGTTATGAGTAAACATTCAGTCCTGCGACACTCCCTAGAAGATGCAACTTCTTTCCCTTGGGACGAAAGTGTTTTTAAAAATACAATTGAAGAAATGAAATTAGACCCAAATCGTGCGGTCACGAGATTGTTTGAAATCAGAGCCGCAAGT
>NVRK02000121.1 GCA_002400845.2 Hyphomicrobiales bacterium | reverse complement strand
CGTGGGCTTAAAGTCGATGTTTACGTACCGCAGGCAGCAAAGGCTAAGGGCATTTTTAGGGTGCGTAAAAACGTACCTGTTTTACTTTATGTACATGGCGGTGGCTGGGTAAAAGGCACACGCCGCAAAGTTTATAATTTGCCAGCCTATGCAAATTCTCGTGGCTATATGTTGGTATCTGTAGACTATCGCCCCGTACCAAAAACAAATATAGATGGTCAGATAAATGACGTTATTCGCTCTATTAGATGGGTGCGTAAGAACATTAAAAAATATGGCGGCGACCCTAAGAAGATCGCAATTATGGGCCACTCGGCTGGCGCGCATTTGGTTTCTATGGTTGGTGTGCTTAAAAAAGCAGGCCCATTGGCAGGCGTTGTTGCCAATGATGTGCAAGCCTACGACATGATCGCTTATGCAAGCATTAGAGGCGGAATAGATGGCGTGTACCACAAAGCCTTTGGTCAAAACCCCGCCAATTGGATTAAATGGTCACCCATTACATATGCCAGAAAATCGAGTGGGTTTCCCCCATTCATGGTGATGTATTCAAAATCGCATCGCCCACGTCGCTCTGTAATATCAGTCGCTTTTGGTAAAGAACTCAAGCGCAAAAAAACTAAAGTTCAGTTTTTTAATGGAGCGGCTTATTCGCATGGTTCTATTGCTTCAAAAATTGGGCAGAGCAATCAGGTGACGGGCGCTTTAGATCGATTTTTAAAAGGCATCTATCGCTAGAGTTTTTGTGCGGCCTATTGCTAAGAGAGTGAATAGGCACTTGCCACGAATCAATACATTCGATAATCCCTAACTTATGGGAAATGATCTTATTAAACCGCCGCAAGGTGGGGATGGCATTGAAGCTATCAATTTAAAGTCAGCGCTTGAAGAGCGTTATCTTGCTTATGCGCTATCTACTATTATGGGACGGGCACTGCCAGACGTACGCGATGGTCTAAAGCCTGTGCACCGCCGTATCATTCATGTGATGCGATTGTTAAAGCTTGATCCTAAAGCTGGCTTCAGAAAATCTGCCAAAATTGTGGGTGACGTTATCGGTTCGTTTCACCCCCATGGTGACCAATCTATCTATGATGCGATGGTGCGTTTAGCGCAAGATTTTGCCCAGCGTTATCCACTAGTAGATGGACAGGGTAATTTTGGTAATATCGACGGCGATAATGCCGCCGCATATCGTTATACCGAAGCGCGTATGACCGAAGTTGGTTCTTTACTGTTAGAAGGCATAGACGAAGACGCGGTAGAGTTTAAGCCAACATATGATGGTGGTAATGAAGAGCCGATGGTTTTGCCCGGTGCCTTTCCCAACCTATTGGCAAATGGTTCTTCTGGTATTGCGGTTGGTATGGCGACAAATATTCCGCCACACAACGCCGCTGAATTATGCGAAGCCGCACTTCATCTAATCAAAACACCTAACGCACGTATAGAAACTTTGTGCGACATGGTGCAAGGGCCAGATTTTCCAACAGGTGGCGAGATTGTTGATAATAAAGAAACAATTATCGAAGCTTATAAAACAGGAAAAGGCTCGTTTCGAGTTCGCGCTAAATGGGAAAAGGAAGAAACAGGTCGCGGTGGTTATATAATCGTCATTACCGAAATTCCGTATCAAGTTCAAAAATCTAGATTGATCGAAAAAATCGCAGATTTATTGATGAACAAAAAACTGCCTATGCTGGACGATGTTCGCGACGAAAGTGCAGAAGACATTAGGGTGGTTCTAGAGCCCAAAAATCGCTCAGTTGATCCCGTGCTTTTAATGGAATCCTTGTTCAAGGTTACGGATCTTGAAAATAGATTTTCTATGAACATGAATGTTCTATCTAAAGGCAAAGTGCCTAAAGTTATGAGCCTGCGCGATATCTTGCGCGAGTGGTTAGATCACCGTCGCGAAGTGTTAGAGCGCCGCTCTCGTCATAGATTATCACAAATCGAAAGACGTCTAGAAATTTTAGGCGGTTTGTTAATTGCTTATCTAAACATTGATGAAGTCATTCGCATCATTCGTTTTGAAGATGAGCCAAAACAAAAACTCATTGCAAAATTCAATCTAACCGAAATTCAAGTTGAAGCTATTTTGAACATGCGTTTGCGCGCATTGGCAAAACTTCAAGAGATAGAACTTAGACAAGAAAATAAAAATTTAACGGCTGAAAAAGAACAGATCGAGGCGCTACTTGCATCTGAAGACATGCAGTGGAAAATCATCTCGCATGATATTAGCGAAGTTAAAAAACAATTTGGCAAAAATACGCCACTGGGTGCAAGGCGCACAACCTTTGGCGAGGTCGCCGATGTTGACCTAGAAGCTGTTGCCCAATCGATGATCGAAAAAGAACCTATTACGGTAGTGATATCTGAAAAAGGTTGGATCAGAAGTATGAGAGGCCATGTTGCAGATTTTGGCACATTAACCTTTAAAGAGGGGGATGAATTAAAAGCTGCCTTCCATGCAGATAGCCATGATAAAGTTGTTCTGTTTACGACAGGTGGTAAATTCTTCACGCTAGCTTGCGATAAATTACCGGGTGGTCGTGGGCATGGCGAACCTATTCGCGTACTTGTCGATATGGAAAACGATGTAGATGTGATTACAGCATTTAAGTATACAGCTGGCCGCAAGCGTCTTATTACTTCGACCGTTGGTAATGGATTTATCGTCAACGAAGATGATGTGATTGCCAATACCCGTAAGGGTAAGCAAGTGATGAATGTTAAACAGCCAGACGAAGCGCTTATATGCATTACCTTCTCAGAAGGGGACGATCATTTAGCAACGGTTGGCGAAAATCGCAAACTACTTGTCTTCCCACTAGAGCAGCTTCCAGAATTGGGCAGAGGCAAAGGCGTACGTCTTCAAAAATATAAAGATGGCGGCATAAAAGATGCACGTACCTTTAAATTAGAAGACGGACTTGTGTGGCAAGATTCTGCTGAGCGCAATCATACGAAAACAAAAGAAGACTTGTTTGAGTACATTGGAGAACGCGCACAAGCAGGCCGTATGGCACCAAAAGGCTTTCCTAGAAATGGTAAGTTTGGCGTTTGAAAATAAATTGAATGGCATGGGCACCGTTTAAGTTCAGTGTAACTTAATAGTGCGTGCCACTCCTTAAATTTTCAGCTTGCATTTAACGTTAGTAACCCACTAAAACGGCTCATGTTTACAGATATTACCAAACGGAAGTTTTTAAAAGCTTCGGCAAAATCTATTGTGGCCGCAACCGGCGCTTATGGTATGTTCACAATTATGCCAAGCAAAGCCGCAGGCTTAATTAAACATCCTTCACCAAAATCATTAGGGTTTCAAATGCCGCAAGAGGCCGTTGCCCATGAGCGCACCTTTATGCAATGGCCAGTCAACAAGTCAGTCTATCAAGAACCTGACTTTCTGTTCGATGTTCAAAAAAACATTGCACTAATCGCTAATACAATTTCGCAATTTGAACCTGTTATAATGTTTGCAGATAAAGTCTATCATGCGTCTGCAAAAACAATTCTTTCTGATAAAGTCGAACTTTGGGACATAGCGACAGATGATCTGTGGTGCCGCGATAGTGGTCCAGTGTTTTTGAAAAATGATAAAAATCAACTTGCCGTTTTAAGTTTTAATTTTAATGGTTGGGGCAACAAGCAAGTCCATAAAAATGATGGAAGAATTGCGCAAAAAATAGCTCAAAAATTAGGCGCACATTTATTCGACAGTGGTCTGGTGGGTGAAGCAGGTGGCTTTGATTACGATGGTGCTGGTACCATGATTGCCCATGAAAGTTCTTGGGTAAATGAAAATCGCAATCATGCCTCACGCAATGAAATTGAGCAGCGATTGATGGAAGCCGTTGGCGCACAAAAAATTATTTGGTCCGCAGGCATTAAGGGAAAAGACCTCACGGACTATCATATTGATTCGCTCGCAAGGTTTGTAAAGCCTGGTGTGGTCTACATTCAAGTGCCAGATCAAATGGACCAGTACGATCCATGGTCAAGGGCAGCGTTTGAAACATTAGAGGTTTTAAAAGAAACCGCAGATGCAGATGATACAATATTAGAAGTAATAGACGTTCCAGAACCTGTGATAAGGCGCTCTAAGCAAGATGATTTTGCAGCATCCTATCCAAATTATTACGTTTGCAATGGCGCGGTAATTTGCGCTGAATATGGCGATGAAGAAACCGATACAATTGCCAAAAATACGTTAAAAGAACTTTATCCAAAACGGGAAATTGTTCAGCTTAATGTTGATGCATTGGGTGAAGTTGGTGGCGGTATTCATTGTGCCACTCAGCAACAACCAAAGTCATCTGGCATATGGACTGCTTGATTAAGCAGTCCAAAATATTGTACCACTGACAATAATTTAATTGCGTGTGTCGCCAAATAACTGGCAACTAGAAAATACCTATTTTTAGTTGTTAGGAAAAAATATGCGTCTTTATATTGGTAATAAAAAATACTCGTCTTGGTCTTTTCGTCCATGGATAGCAATGCAAGCAAAAGGCATTGAGTTTGAAGAGGTATTAATTCCATTTAACAACGATGCTGTTAATCCAAAATATAAAGAGTTTTCACCTACCAGCAAAGTGCCAGCCTTGATAGATAGAGATATTTCCATTTGGGAATCTATGGCCATTTTAGAATATCTAGCAGAGGCTTTTCCAAAAAACAATCTTTGGCCAGAAGACAAAAAAGCAAGAGCGCATGCCAGAGCAATAAGCAACGAAATGGCTACTGGAATGTTTGGTATACGCGGTGAGTGTCCAATGAACATGGCACGTGAGATTTCTGCAATTGAAGTAAGTGATGCCGTTAAAAAAGACGTATCTCGCATAGAAGCCATTTGGGATGAGTGCTTATCAACTTATGGCGGGCCATTCTTGTTTGGTGAGTTTACAATTGCCGACGCAATGTTTGCTCCTGTAGTAAATCGTATCGAAAAATATGAGTTGTCTTCTCACTCAGCCGTAATTGCATATTTAAAAACGATGAAAGCGCTTGCTGCCTATAAAGCGTGGGAAGATGCTGGCGCAGCAGAAGCGCAAGTCGTTGAGGCTGATGAAGCTTAAATGTTGGCTTTATCAAGTTGTCTATTAGAAGTTCTTAACTCCCAATAAGAGTGGCCCAAAATTGCCATCAAAACAATAGTGCCT
This sequence comes from Hyphomicrobiales bacterium, assembly GCA_002400845.2. Lineage (GTDB taxonomy): Bacteria > Pseudomonadota > Alphaproteobacteria > Rhizobiales > Rhizobiaceae > Salaquimonas. Next base: position 12,959 of record NVRK02000121.1, on the reverse strand, counting down.
CCAATAAGGGTTGGCGGTTCTATAGTCTCACCAAACACATACCAAACCCATACAGGGGCAAGAACGGTTTCTAACAAATAGAACATAGCTGCTTGAGGGGCCGGTATAAAACGCGGCGCTAAGGCTAAACAAAATGCTGATATAGGTACGATGATTGCCGCATTGGTAAACAGATAAGGCCAGCTTTGAGGCATGCTTGAATAGGCAATCATTAGTGGTAAAGCAAACACCAGAGACACCAGTCCACCAAAGCCTGGAGCCAACGACATGTCGATACCTGATTTTCGTGTGAGTGTTAAGCCAAGGCCAAGCGAGATAGCGCATATGAGCGCAAAAATATCACCATAAACAGAACCGCTGGTCAGCCCACTTTGCACAATAATAGCAACGCCAATAATCGTCGCAATAATGGCGACCCAAGTGGCTGGCTTTGGACGCTCTCCTATAATGAGCCAAGAAAATACCGCCGCCGCCATTGAATTAAAGGCGAGTATGAAAACCAAATTTGCTGTAGAAGTGTAAAAAACTGCAAGTGTAAAAAACACATTGTTAAAGCCGTATATTATGGCTACCCATATCCAATAGGGGTTTCGCAATGGTTTTTTAGGCATGTTTTTTGGGCGAACAATAAGCCAATATATAAAAAATATAAGGGCGAGTATTGCGCCTCTAACGCCCATGACCAACCACGGGTCAGAACCCGCAAGACGAATGAATGGCACGTCAAACGAAATAACAAAGCCGCCTATTAGCCCAAGCGAAATTCCAGATTTTGGAGATTTAATGAGAGTACTCATATTTGAGGTAGCCGTTAGATGTCGTAAGAATTTACTTTAGGAAGATGCCTAAAAATATTTGTAACCGCTTTTAGCCAACTTGAAAACACAATTTTACTACCAGAGCGTCAAAAATGTTTAGCTACATACAACTTTGTTTGAAAAGAGTTTGGTGTTGTCTAGGCGAGATACCAAATTGGCGTGTGTATTCGCGACTAAATTGATTAGGGCTTTCATACCCAACTTTAAAGGCAGTTTGAGAAATTGAATGAGTGCCTTCTTGGATCATCAATCTTGCATTTAACAAGCGATATTCTTTTTGATATTGCAAAGGCGATTTTGCCGTGACAGCTTTGAAATGCTCATGAAAGGACGAAGCGCTCATGCCAGCAATGTTTGCAAGTTCATTGATGGAGATATTGGCAGTTAAATCTTCTTTTATTTTATTAATCGTTTTTGCAATGCGGCTGGCACTGCTGTCTTGCTTTAATAGTTGATGTAGCATTTTTCCATTTTTCGCTTGTAGCAAACGATAATGTACCTCACGCAACATTAAAGGGGCCATGACTTTTATGTCATGAGGCTTATCCAATAAAAAGAAGAGCCTCTTAAAGGCATCGCTCAAATCTTCATCTGCTTTGTTTGATTCTGCCGCTAACGAATTTTGGTCTACAAAGTTTTGATCTTTAATGTCTTCATAGATGCTGTGTAATAGTTGAAAGTCTAAAGCAAGAACCAATGCTACATATGGTTCTTGAGTGCTGGCTTTAGTAATACTCGCCAGTGCTGGCATGTCTTGTGAAATTATCATCGTATCACCAGAGCAAAGCTTGATTGTCTTGTTTCCAATATGAATTAGCTTTTCGCCTTGTAAAGTTAAACAGACAATTGGGTTATACAACGTACCCTCAAGCTTAGATGGAACTGCTGTATTTATAATAGACAGTTCTGGAAGGGAGGTTGGAGCAGGCGATAATTTCGTCTCCAACGTAGTGGCATATTTAGCAACGCGTTCTAAAAACATTTTCATATCCAAGTTTTCGATGTCTATTCATACCCTAGCTTATGCAGAATAAAAATTCGACACGTTTCAAATCGTAGGAATAGGCAAGACTATCGGAGGATGGTGCAGGTTAAAAGAATGAGTTGCACCTACATAAAGTGTTGTAGATACGAAAGGGAATTCTATGACACAAAAAGTAAAACGTAAAATCGCACTCATCACTGGTGCTAGTCGAGGGCTTGGTAAAAATACTGCCTTACATTTAGTCGATAAAGGCATTGATGTCGTGATTACGTATCACTCACAAAAAGATGAGGCACAAAAAGTTGTTTCTCAAATAGAAGCAAAAGGTGGTAAGGCGATTACGCTTCAATTGGATGCTGCTAAGTCAGAAACATTTGAGGCTTTCCGGATTAATTTACTTTATGGCCTAAAAGAAACTTGGGGCAGGCAGGATTTTGATTTTCTTGTAAACAATGCTGGCTTTGGTATTTATAAACCCTTCGCAGAAACAACAGAAGATGACTTTGATCGTTTGATGAATTGCCATTTTAAAGGCGTTTTTTTCTTAACTCAAAAATTACTTCCACTAATTGTCCATGGTGGCCGTATCTTAAATATAACCACTGGTCTCACACGCTTTACCATTCCAGGATTTACAGCTTATGCTGCAATGAAAGGTGCCGTTGAAACATTATCGCTTTATCTCGCAAAAGAATTAGGCGCGAGAAATATTTCCGTAAATTGCGTTGCCCCTGGTGCAGTTGAAACTGATTTTGGCGGTGGTATGGTCCGAGATACGCCAGAGGTTAATCAAATGATGAGTGATGCAACAGCCATGGGACGCGTTGGTTTACCTGATGATATCGGCGGTGTGGTTTCCAGCCTGCTTGCTGGTGAAAATCAGTGGATGACTGCTCAGCGTATTGAAGTGTCTGGTGGTCAATCAATTTAATGCAAACCATTTAATGATTGTCCATTTAGACGAACACTGTTGAGCGGCCGAAAACAGGCGCTCATAATGACCACCTAGAATTACCGTGAAGCCAATTTAATCACTTTTAACATTCCAGCCATTTATGCCCAAATGTTCTAGGGGTTGAAAACGGCTTTTATATTCCATCTTTTCAGAACCCTCTACCCAATAACCTAAATATACATATGGCAGACCCATGCTTCGTGCGCGTTCAATATGATCTAAAATCATGAAGCTACCCAGACTGCGTGCGCTCTCTACAGGATCGAAAAAACTGTAAACCATAGAAAGGCCATTGCCTAAAATATCGGTTAAGGCAACGGCAATAAGCGGGCCTTCGCCTTTACCCGTAATTCCAGAATCTGGGCCACGACGTCTATATTGTATTAGACGGGTATTAACGTGCGTATCTTCAACCATCATTGCATAATCAAGCGATGTCATATCAACCATGCCGCCATCCCAGTGGCGTGCATCCAGATAAGATCTAAACAATGAATATTGTTCTGTATTAGGCTCAGGAGAAATTGCTTCGCCAATTAAATCTTTATTTCTAGTCGCAATACGTTTTAAATTTTTAGAAGGGCTAAACTGATCGACCTGAACTCTAGTTGATACACAAGCTCTACAAGATTCGCAGGCTGGGCGATAAGCAATGTTCTGCGAACGCCTAAACCCACCATGGGTTAGCATGTCATTTACCTGAGGCGCATTATCACCAACAAGATGCGTAAACACTTTGCGTTCCTGCTGCCCTTCAATATATGGGCAAGGCTGAGGCGCTGTCAGATAAAACTGGGGTGTATCTAATGAATGCTTTGTCATATTTACCTACAACATGTTTTTTTAAACTGTATGACACAGGTGAGGGTATAACAAGGCGTAGTTACAATTCTACGTTGAATTGAAGGGGCTTTCGGTCGATATACTTAATAATCCGACCTTATTACGACAGTTCCCAGTAAGATATCTTGAATTAGGCGCTTTTTACTAGAGAAAAGTGAAATAAGTAGGGCAACTGGCGTTAGGGTAACGTGTCCAACCCAAAACAAAATACTATGTAAAATAGCTAGAAACCCATCAATACGACCACCTTCTAGGCGAACCAGCTTAATTGCGAAAAATTGCATGCCGGGTGTTGCTTGTTTTGTACCGCCCAAGGTTAGGCCAACATAACTAATAGCAACCAATGGAATGAGGATGGCATAAAGTAGCCAAGCAATGCCAAATGTTAAGATGCCTAATATGCCGACAACCACATGTGCAATGACACTTAATACTGCAATAATGACGTAATCCATTAAGAACGCCATCATGCGGCGCGAACGAACACCCTGTAATGAGCTGATGTTAATACCAGTATTATTATTTGTTTTTTGTAGGTCTTCGTAATCATAAGTATCTGTTGGCATGAAAAAGCTCCCTTTGACATTGAGATGGGAGCTTTAAATGTAAATTTCAAGATGTTCAATTATTACAAATATGTAATGCCATTCTTATGCAGTAACAAATTTTAGCGACACACCATTTAAGCAGTGGCGCTTGCCTGTTGGTTCTGGTCCATCCGCAAATATGTGTCCAAAGTGTCCGCCACATCTACGACAATGCACTTCGGTGCGTTTCGTGAAGAATGTATTGTCCTCTTTAGTACGAACGGCATTTTCTAAGCTTTGATAAAAACTAGGCCAGCCTGTGCCGCTGTCAAATTTTGTTGCGATATCATAGACAGGCAGATCACAGCCATGACAATGAAAGATACCAGCGCGTTTTTCGTCATTATGTTGACTTGAAAATGGGCGCTCTGTTGCCTCTTCTCGCAAAACAGAAAACTGCTGTTTTGTAAGTTGGGTTTTCCACTCATCTACTGTTTTTGTAACTTCAAAAGCAGCATCGCTTGAGCCTTTATTTGTGGCCGCATTCGCTGGCATCGTGGTCATGCCATTACGGTTCCAACCAAATGCAGCAACACTAGCAGTACCTAAAAGACCACCTAATAATAGATTACGACGTTTCATGTTATTCTCCTACTCAATGTCAATCTTGAGCCAATATTGAAATCTGAACTACACAACTTATCCTATAAAACGCGATAAACAGCCAATCACAAGGTTGGGAGCAAAAGTTCATTATCTCAAAAAACCTCAATTATAGAGAGATGAGAAGTTGATGACACTATTGAAGTTGGCTAAATCTTCCAGCCATCAGCGAGCAGTTTTGCTATTTTAGGGGCGAAATAAGTCATGACGCCATCACAACCAGCGCGTTTAAATGCGAGCATAGATTCCATTATTGCACGATCTTCGTCCAAAAAGCCTTTTTCAACGCCAGCCATTATCATCGAATATTCGCCAGAAACTTGATAAGCAAAAGTTGGGACTGAAAATTCATCTTTTACGCGGCGTATAATATCGAGATAAGGCATGCCAGGTTTTATTATCAACATGTCAGCGCCTTCTTCAAGATCCAGCTGGCATTCGTGTAATGCTTCATCGCTGTTTGCTGGGCTTACATAATAGGTTTTCTTATCACCCTTTAATAAGTCTTTTGTCGAAACCGCTTCTCTATAGGGACCATAAAAAGCCGAAGCATATTTTGCCGCATAAGACATAATGGCGACATCTTCAAACCCAGCATCGTCCAATGCATCTCGAATTGCGCCAATGCGACCATCCATCATTTCTGAGGGTGCTATAATGTCTGCGCCAGCTTGTGCTTGAACAACTGCCGCTTTTGAAACAAGTTCAACGGTTTCGTCATTTGCAATTGTATCACCACGCAATATGCCATCATGACCATGCGAGGTAAAAGGGTCTAATGCGACATCTGTTATAATGCCCATTTGTGGCACTTCGCTTTTAATGGCTCTGGTAGCTTCATTAATAACACCGTCTGGGTTTAAAACTTCGCTGCCCGTCTCGTCGCGTTTTTCAATTGGAATATTTGCAAAAGTCGCAATTGCTGGAATACCAAGACTAGCTGCTTCCTTTGCTGCTTGTACAGCAAGGTCCACTGTGAGGCGTTCAACGCCTGGCATAGAAGCAATAGGTTCGCGCTTATTATTGCCTTCAATTAAGAATATAGGCAAAATAAGATCGTCGACCGTCACCGTGTTCTCTTGCACTAAACGACGAGACCAATCAAATCTACGGTTACGTCGCATTCTACGGCTGCCAGTAATCTCATTTACATTTCTACGCATATTGCTTCCTGCATGACTATAATGAAGTCTCATTTCTTTCTGTTACTAAATCAGTAATGGGGTATACCGCGCATAGTCAAGCATTGTAAGTTAGCAAATAGCCAATAAGAACTGTAAAGTCGTACTAAGAAGCACTATGGCGTACTAGAATAACTATAATGTAAGGACGCATATATATGCCAATCGAGTTAGCAAAGAAAAAACAGGTAAATCCGTTTTATCTTTTCGTGCGGCTTACACTTTATAGAGTAGTTTCTATTTTCTTGATTGTGTTCGCTTTACAATATTGGGCCAGCGCCCTTGGCATAAACAGCGATAGTTTACGTTTTGACCTTATGGAAGAGCATTGGCAATTAGTAATCACAATATTATGTGTATTATTGCCTGTGTCCGCACTTGGCCTTTGGGCTGGGTCTTCATGGGGCGTTGTTATTTTCCTTTTAGCAGCAATTACTGAGCTTATTATGTATCAGGGCTTTCCCCAATTGTTCGGTGAGGGCTTTTTGCGAGTGTTTTTTTACCTAATTTGTTTGGTGTTATTTACGGTATTAATTTCATTAGGCTTTTTATTGGAAAACAAAAGGTAAATAAAATTCGTCCAAATTGAAAATTATTGAATGATTTCAATGAGGGCGTTTTTTCGATAAAATTTTGGTAACTTTCGATTAAGCGTATGTTTTAAATAAAATTTGATATGAATTGTGTAGATTAGCTTTCAACGAGACAGGAAAAAATCCTGCAAGAAATAATATGAGACAGGAAATAAATTCCTGCATTTAAATAGGGAAAGTAAATATGCTTAATTCAGTAGAATTAGTTGGTGAGGCAATTGAGCCAGTATCAACAGGTGATATCCAAAGTAATTATTTGGAATCTTTAACATTAGTAGAACGTCTTCATCGTCGTTTGCTTGATGTTATTAAAGATGAGTTCGATCGTGAAGGTCGTAGCGACATCAATGCCATCCAAGCTTTATTGCTTCACAATATTGGTAATTCTGAGCTAACAGCAGGCGAGTTACGTACGCGTGGTTATTATCTTGGTTCAAATGTTTCTTACAATCTTAAGAAACTAGTAGACCAAGGACTTATACATCATCAAAAATCACGTGTTGATCGTCGTTCTGTTCGCGTTAGTCTTACTGAAAAAGGCAAAGAAGTAGCTGCAATTGTTGATGGCCTTTACGCCCGTCATATTGCGTCTATCGAAAAAGTAAGCGGAATTTCAGCAGATGAATTTGCTAAAATGAATAAATCACTTCAGCGTCTTGAGCGTTTTTGGACCGATCAAATTCTTTACCGTCTGTAATTCTAGTCAGTAAATTAAAAAATATTTAGTCCAAGCTAAGAGCATTGCTGGGGTGAGATAGTTTGATTTTTGCTATCAGAATTGAAAACCCATTGGGCACTTGCTGCCTGATGGGTTTTTTGTTTTAAATGATGCAAGCGCGACACTCAAACTGCAATAAATGAATTCAAACCCTGATTCTCACGGACAATTTACCAATTAAGAGATGTATTTTGATAAGTATATGGTTTATTACTTATTTATTGTCTTAATGGGCCTTATTTTATACGTTAAGTAATCATAGTTATCAAATTAAGAGTGTTGTAAATTAACGGTTCATTATATCGAATCTCTTAGCTGTATATATGCGGTATATATACCGTTGGAATGCTAAAGTTGTAGTGGGTTGCTTTATACAAAGCTGGCGGCAATATGGTTGCGTGAAATGTTAAACTGGGTTCTTTGGATAAAATTATGAAGAGAAGAAAATTTTTATCAGGTGCGGTTGGGTCTTTTGCTGCTTTATCAGCAACGAGCAATAGTGCATTTGCAGAATCTGCAATAGACAAGTTTTTACAAGGTCCAGGCCACAGTATTTGGAAAGATCAATTTGACGCTCGCAAAGGCGATGCTAGTCTTTCTTCCTCTAAATCTCCAATCTTCTCTCAAAACACCCCTTCTTTAATTGATGTTGCGATCAATAAATATCGCACAATTAATGCCGCAGGCGGTTGGCCCGTTGTGCCTGCAAATGTAAAATTAAAGCTAGGCGAAATTCACAACAATGTTCGTGTATTACGCAAACGCTTGGTTATTTCTGGTGATCTGTCAACGACAGCGGGTGATTCAGATGTCTACGATACTTGGGTAGACGCCGCGGTCCGTCGTTTTCAAGAGCGCCACGGCCTGCCATCAGACGGTGTTATGGGGCGTTATACTTATGCTGCGCTTAATATTCCTGCCAGCACACGGCTTGGTCAATTAGAAACAAACGTTGTTCGACTGCGCTCAATGTCTGGTTTTTTAGGCGATCGCTATGTCATGGTGAACATTCCTGCCGCCCATATCGAGGCAGTTGAGGGCGGTATTGTTGCATCTCGTCACAGAGCTGTTGTTGGTAAGGTTGACCGCCAGTCACCTATATTAAATTCAAAAATCCATGAGGTTAATCTAAATCCTTATTGGACTGCGCCTGTATCTATTGTTCGCAAAGACATTATTCCGTTGATGCAGAAAGATCCGACCTATCTAACGCGCAACGCTATTCGTATTTTTGCAAAAGGTGGCATAGAATTGCCGCCAGAATCCATTGATTGGAACTCGCAAGAAGCTGTTAAATATATGTTTAGACAAGACCCTGGCAAAATTAACGCCATGGGTTCTGTTAAAATTAATTTCCAAAATCCACATGCTGTTTATATGCATGACACACCACAACAAAGTCTGTTTGGTAGGTTGTTGCGCTTTGAATCTTCTGGCTGTGTCCGCGTTCAAAATGTGCGTGATTTGGTGAGCTGGCTTACTAAAGATACTCCCGGTTGGAGCCGCCGTGCTGTAGAGCGCGTAATCGAAAGTGGCGAGCGCATTGATGTTAAATTGGTTAAAAAAGTACCGATTTACTTCACCTATGTAACCGCATGGGCAATGCCAACAGGCGTTGTGCAATTTCGTGATGATATTTATCGTCGTGACGGTGTGGATGAATTGTCGCTTGGTACGCAAAAAATCTAAGTTTTGAGTTTCAAATGTTACTTTTTCATCAAGTTCTTATGTTGTATGTAGAATAAGCATCGTATTCGACTGCATGCATTCGCATGGGGTGTGCTCATTAAAGTGCATTACCAGTGCCATGAAAACGCAATTGGTACTATTCCAGCATAAAATTTATTGAATAAAGTGATTTTTTGGTTCTCACACAAAGGGCTGTGTGCTATCAGCCATTTTTTATAGTTGGATAGGCCTAAATCGACCTATACGCTATATCTGCTGTTTATTAACGGGATTACACTATGTCTAGCGCAAACATCGCATCAGAACTTGATTCATTCTTCAACAAGCCACTCGCAGAAGTGGACTCTGAAATCTTTGGCACAATCGAAAGTGAATTGGGTCGTCAACGTCAAGAAATTGAATTGATAGCCTCAGAGAACATTGCTTCGCGTGCGGTTATGGAAGCCCAAGGCTCAATCATGACCAACAAATACGCCGAAGGGTATCCGGGCAAGCGTTATTATGGTGGTTGTCACTTTGTAGATATCGCAGAGCAATTAGCAATTGATCGCGCTAAAAAATTGTTTGGCTGTGAGTTTGCTAACGTTCAGCCAAATTCTGGTAGCCAAATGAACCAAGCGGTGTTCTTGGCGTTACTTCAGCCTGGTGATACATTTATGGGCCTAGACCTAAATTCTGGTGGTCACTTAACGCACGGTTCACCTGTAAACATGTCAGGCAAATGGTTCAACGTTGCATCATACGGTGTGGATGATGAGTCCGAACTAATTGACATGGATGAAGTTGCTAAAAAAGCAGAAGAGCATAAGCCAAAGCTTATCATCTGTGGTGGTACAGCTTATTCTCGTAGCTGGGACTGGAAACGTTTCCGCGAAATCGCTGATTCAATTGGTGCATATTTGCTTGCTGATATGTCTCACATCGCTGGTCTTGTTGCTGGTGGCGTGCACGAAAGCCCAGTGCCACATGCGCACATTACCACAACAACAACGCACAAATCGCTTCGCGGTCCACGCGGTGGTTTGATCCTTACCAATGACGAAGCATTGGCGAAGAAAATGAACTCGGCAATTTTTCCAGGTCTTCAAGGCGGTCCACTAATGCATGTTATTGCTGCTAAAGCTGTTGCGTTTGCAGAAGCACTAGACCCATCGTTTAAAGCTTATGCTGGCCGCGTAGTAGAAAACGCGAATGCACTTGCTACTAATCTTGAAAAAAATGGACTTCGCATTGTTTCTGGCGGCACAGACAACCACTTAATGTTGGTTGATCTGAGGGCAAAAAATGCAACAGGCAAACGTGCTGAAGCAGCCCTTGGTCGTGCATTCATCACCTGTAACAAAAACGGCATTCCCAACGATCCAGAAAGGCCTTTTGTAACATCTGGCATTCGTCTTGGAACACCAGCTGGCACAACGCGTGGATTTGGCGTTAGCGAATATGAATTGATTGGTGATCTAATCACACAAGTATTAGATGGCTTGAAGCAATCTAATTCAGATGAAGGCAATGCAGCGGTTGAAGCAGAAGTTAAAAAGAAAGTTCTTGAACTTACCAATAGCTTCCCAATTTATTCATCAATGGCTTAGGTCAGAACAAAATAATTTAGGGAGAGCAAATTGCTTTCCCTTTTTTTAGATTATTGAAACGTGCGTTTTGCACATTGGTTTTAACTTAGGAGTACAGAACAAATGCGCTGCCCATATTGTTCATCAATTGATTCTCAAGTTAAAGATTCCAGACCTACAGAAGACAGTAGCGCTATTCGCCGCCGCCGAGTGTGCAACGATTGCGCCGGTCGCTTTACCACATTCGAACGGGTTCAACTTCGCGAATTAGTGGTGCTTAAAAAATCTGGAAAACGCATTCTCTTTGACCGTGATAAATTAGAGCGTTCTGTTCAAACAGCATTGCGCAAACGCGATGTCGATTCAGAACGTTTTGAACGCATGATTACGGGCATTGTTCGCCAGCTTGAGCAACGTGGTGAGGGCGATATTCCAACACATGAAATCGGGCGTTTGGTGCTTGAAGGTCTTCGTAATATTGACCAAGTTGCCTATGTGCGCTTTGCATCAGTCTATCAAGATTTTAAAGAAGTAAAAGACTTTGAAGCAATTTTGGGTATGATCTCAAAAGATGACCAAGGTTCGGCACAATAGTTTCTGCTTCCCTTTTTGCTTTAGTTACGGCAAAACATTTTGATGATTAATCACACGACACATTCACAAGCGCAAATTGACAAGCGCTTTATGGCTGCTGCCATTAGATTGGCGAGGCGCAACGTTGGGCAAACAGGCACCAATCCTTCGGTTGCTTGTGTGCTTGTTAAAAATGTGGATGGCGATCTTATCATTGTAGGTTCAGGCGTAACAAGTATTGGCGGTCGCCCTCATGCAGAACCAATTGCATTATTAGAAGCTGGTGAATTGGCAAAAGGTGCAACAGCCTACGTGACCTTAGAACCTTGCGCGCATCATGGTGCAACACCGCCTTGTGCCGCAACACTTATCAATGCTGGCGTTAGCCGCGTCGTCACTAGCCTTGTTGATCCAGATGACCGCGTAAATGAAGCTGGGCACAAAATGCTACGGGATGCTGGCATTACTGTAGAAGCTGGTTGTTTGGAAAATGATTCTGCTCAAGGCCTAAATGCCTACGTGATTCATAGAGGGCATAATAGAGCGCAAGTAACTGTTAAAATAGCGCTTTCTGCTGATGGATATTTGGGCATTAAGGGTAATGGGCAGGTGGCTATTACAGGGCCTTATGCCAAAAGGCAGACGCATTTACTGCGCGCAAAACATCATGCAATCTTAGTGGGCGCTCAAACGATTATCGAAGATGATCCCGATTTAACGTGTCGTTTAAGTGGCATGGAAAACAAGTCTCCAATTCGTTTGGTGCTTGATCCCAATAGCCGTGTACCATTAGCCGCCAAAGTGTTTCAAACCTCAAACCAAGTTAAGACTTATGTTGTTGCTCCAAATAATGTGGATGTTAATAGACGCCAAGCACTGGCAAAATTAGGCGTTGAAATTATAAATTGTCAACTGGTTGAAGCGCATATTGCCTTGCCAGAATTATTAGAAGACCTTGGCGCAAGAGGCATTCAAAGTGTCATGGTTGAAGGTGGCGCAAAAACTGTTAAAGCATTTTTGGACGCAAAATTGATTGATGAATTTGTAATTCTGCGAGGTCCAAACAATATCGCCCAAGAGGGTAAGGTTTTAATTGCAACTCCAATCATTGCGACACAACTGCCCAATGAATATTCCTTAGTTGAAAAATTAAACCTTGGCGAAGATGTTTTGAAACATTATATTAAAACGCATAATCAAAATAGAAATTGAGTTTCTTAAATATGTTCACAGGCATCATCACTGATATTGGTAAGTTGGAAAATATTACAAAGCTTGACCAAGGCAAACGGTTTCGTGTGAGCACAATATATGATGTGAGTTCAATCGACATTGGCGCATCCATCGCCCATAGCGGTGTGTGTTTAACGGTTACAAATAAAGATCAAAACTGGTTTGAGGTTGAAGTTTGGGAAGAGGCTTTGCGCCTTTCGACGCTTGATACTTGGCAAGAAGGCAAAGATATAAACCTAGAACGCTCTTTAAAGATGGGCGACGAACTTGGCGGACATATGGTGTCTGGTCATGTAGATGGTCTAGCTACAATAAAAGAAATTGTAGCTGAAGGTGAGGCGACAAGATTTATTTTGCAAGCACCCGATCGTCTTGCAAAATTTATTGCACCAAAAGGCTCCGTTGCACTTAACGGAACATCTCTAACTGTGAATGGTGTGACAGGACCGCAGTTTGATGTTTTGCTTATTTCTCATAGCCTAGAAGTAACGACTTGGGGCAAGGTGAAGCAAGGCGATAAGATCAATTTAGAAATAGATCAAATGGCACGCTATGCCGCAAGGTTGATGGAATACAATTGAGCGTAATCCAATCGGCCTTACTTAGAACAGAT
>NVRK02000120.1 GCA_002400845.2 Hyphomicrobiales bacterium | reverse complement strand
CGCTTTCCGTCACATACATCGCAGGTGACATAAACATCTGGCAAAAAGTGCATTTCAATTTTAATCAGCCCATCGCCTTGGCAGGCTTCGCAACGTCCACCTTTTACATTGAATGAGAAGCGCCCAGATTTATAACCGCGCACTTTTGATTCTGGCAATTGCGAAAACCATTCTCTAATGGGGGTAAACGCGCCTGTATAAGTGGCTGGGTTAGAACGTGGTGTACGACCAATTGGTGATTGGTCAATGTCGATTACTTTGTCGAGGAACTCTAGACCCTCGATGCTTTTGTGTGCGGCTGGCACTGCTCTTGCGCCATTTAATTTACGTGCGGCAGCCTTATAAAGTGTCTCGATTAGGAATGTAGATTTACCACCGCCAGACACACCTGTGACACAAGTGAACGTTGATAGGGGGATTTCTGCCGTGATGTTTTGTAAGTTGTTGCCTGTGGCGCCAGTAATTTTTATGCGTTTGCCTTCAATGCGCTCGCGGCGTATTTTTGGCAATGGAATTGCCAAGCGACCTGTTAGGTATTGCGCGGTTAAAGAATTTTTGTTTGCCATTACTTTTTTAGGTGTGCCTTGGGCAATAATTTCGCCGCCATGAATGCCAGCCAAAGGCCCCATATCAACCAAATAATCTGCGGCCATAATCGCATCTTCATCATGCTCAACAACGATAACCGTATTGCCAAGATCGCGTAAGTGACACAATGTTTCTAGCAGCCTTGCATTGTCACGTTGGTGTAGGCCAATGGATGGTTCGTCGAGTACGTAAAGTACACCTGTTAGGCCAGAACCAATTTGTGAAGCCAAACGAATGCGCTGGCTTTCGCCGCCAGAGAGCGTTCCAGAATTACGCTCTAATGACAGATAATCCAAACCAACATCGTTGAGAAATTTCAAACGTTCGCGTATCTCTTTTAAAATACGTTCCGCAATTTCCATCTGTTTTTCAGATAGGCTTTTTGGCAAGTCGTCGAACCACTTATTTGCAACTCTGATCGACATTTGTGAAATTTGAGCAATGTGTTTGTCATCTAATTTAACGGCGAGTGTCTCTGGTTTTAGGCGGTAGCCCTCACAGGCCTTGCAAGGCGTAGAAGACATATATTTTTCTATTTCTTCGCGCATCCAATTGGAATCAGTTTCGCGCCAGCGACGCTTTAAATTACCAATGACGCCTTCAAAGACTTTCTTAGTTTTATAAGTGCGCATGCCATCGTCATAGTTAAAGGCAATTTCTGTTTTGCCAGTACCGTACAAAATGGCTTGTTTGCCTTCTTCATTAATGTCGGTCCAAACATCAGTTAATTTAAACCCGAAATGGTCGCCAATAGCTTCTAGTGTTTGCGCGTAATAAGGCGATGGATTGCTTGATTTTGACCAAGGTAGGATTGCGCCGCCTTTTAGCGTTAGCGCTTTGTCTGGCACGACCATGTCTGGATCAATGGCTTTTTCGGTTCCCAAACCATCGCAGGTAGGGCATGCGCCAAAGGGATTGTTGAAGGAGAATAGACGCGGCTCTATTTCTTGAATGGTAAAACCTGAAACTGGACACGCAAATTTCTCTGAAAATACCATGCGTTCATGGGTTTCGTTTTTAGATCTATTTGCGCTTTGCAATTCAGCTTTTGATAACGGTTTGTCGGCAAATTCTGCAACTGCTAAACCATCTGCAAGCTTTAAAGCTGTGTCTAGGGAATCTGCTAAACGGGCCGCGATGTCTTCTTTCACCACAAGTCTATCTACAACAACATCTATGTCGTGTTTGTACTTTTTATCGAGTGGCGGAACGTCTGCAATCTCCATCAATTCGCCATCTACTTTGACGCGCTGAAAACCCTTTTTGGTGAGTTCAATAAGTTCTTTCTTATATTCACCTTTGCGGCCGCGCACGATTGGCGCAAGTAGGTAAAGACGCGTGCCTTCTTCAAGCTCTAAAATACGGTCTACCATTTGGCTAATGGTTTGGCTTTCAATCGGCAGGCCCGTTGCAGGCGAATAGGGTACACCAACGCGCGCAAACAATAGGCGCATATAATCGTAGATTTCTGTAACAGTACCAACGGTTGAGCGTGGGTTTTTGCTGGTGGTTTTTTGTTCAATCGAAATGGCAGGAGACAGCCCATCGATTTGATCGACATCAGGCTTTTGCATCATCTCTAAAAATTGACGTGCATAGGCAGACAGGCTTTCTACATAGCGACGTTGGCCTTCTGCATAGATGGTATCGAATGCGAGTGAAGATTTACCAGAGCCAGAGAGCCCCGTAATGACAATAAGCTTATCACGGGGGAGGTCGATATCTATGCTTTTGAGATTGTGTTCTCGCGCGCCACGTACTGAAATAAATTTATGCTCTGCCATTTAATTATCACCTGTATAAGCGTAAAAGCTTATTGAATTGTCTGTCAAAAATATTAGAAGGCTAACTCTTGTTGAAAGATTATAGAATCAGACTTGATCTTTTAATGCAATGAGAACATAATAAGAACAAATTACAAGTTTAATTGCAATTTAAGCTGAATTATTCGTACTCATACTCGCACACATATAGGCATTGTATTTTCGTTTGATGTTTCTTATGTGGATAGATAACTCTAAGCGTCGAGTTTGCAAGCCGAATAGTGCAGTATGGTGTAGAATAAGCTGGGCTGTAGACAGTAATTGTCAGTAGGGTTGTCAGTTTGACGAAGTAATGCGGTTTGAAAGTACCGTTAATATAAAAAAGGTCTGGAGTAAAAATGGCTGGTAGTATTAATAAAGTAATCCTTATTGGTAATTTGGGTAATGATCCTGATATTCGCCGTACACAAGATGGGCGTCCAATCGCAAATCTATCCATCGCTACATCTGATAGCTGGAAAGATAAGAATACAGGCGAGCGTCGCGAAAAAACAGAATGGCACCGTGTTGTAATTTTCAACGAAGGTTTGTGCCGTATTGCTGAGCAATATCTTAAAAAAGGTTCTAAAGTTTATCTTGAAGGTCAATTGCAAACACGCAAATGGCAAGACAAAGATGGTAAAGACCGTTGGTCTACCGAAGTTGTACTTCAAGGCTTTAATGGCAATCTAACCATGCTTGATGGTCGTAGTGACAATGCTGGCGGCGGTGGACGTATGTCTGACCAAAGCAGTGGTGGTTCTGACTATGGTCAAAGCGGTCCTAGTTTTGGCGGCGGCTCTCAAGGTGGTGGCTCTCAAGGTGGTGGCGGTGCTCCATCTGGCGGCGGCGACATGGATGATGAAATTCCGTTTTAGGCACAAAGTTATATTCTAATGAAACAGTCGATCATTCACATAGCACTCGTTGTACGAGATTATGATGAAGCGATCGACTTTTTTGTGAGGAAATTAAAGTTTGAGCTTATTGAAGATTCTTACCAACCTGAACAAGATAAGCGCTGGGTGGTTGTTAGGCCTCCTGGTTCTGCAGAAAATGGCGGCACGACTATTCTTCTCGCTAAAGCCTCTAAACCAGAGCAAGTATCCTTTATCGGAGATCAGGCCGGTGGGCGGGTTTTCCTTTTCTTAAACACGGATGATTTTTGGCGCGATTATAATCGTATGGTTTCTGATGGAATCGAATTTGTTCGCGACCCCAAAGAGCAAGACTATGGCATGGTTGCTGTGTTTAAAGATCTGTATGGAAACCTATGGGATTTGCTTCAATTGAATGAAGATCATCCACTAAACAAAATATCTTAAATAGCTATATATCAATTATACCCTTACATTCTTCGAGATTGGCATTAGTCTATCTAATATGGGTTTAAAGTTTTTCCGATTCTAAATCTGGTTGTGTTTGAGTAAGGTGTTTGGTGGCTGTGGTAACCGTGTTTTTGGTTATTGTGTTAGAGGAGCAATATTGTAAATGAAAAAGATATTGGTTTTATTTGCGCATCCTGCCCAAGAGCGTTCTCAGGTAAATGTAGAATTGGCAAAGGCCGCAAAAAAGCTAAGCTTTGTAACGCTTGTTGATTTATATGCCGAATATCCAACTGGTTTTATTGATGTAGACTTGGAGCAGAAAAGATTGCTCAAGCATGATGTCATTATTTTTTTACATCCGTTTTATTGGTACTCAACGCCGCCGATTTTAAAGTTATGGCAAGATATGGTTTTAGAATATGGCTTTGCCTATGGCGCGGAAGGAACAAAGTTAAAGAACAAAATATTCTTTTCTACGCTCAGTGCTGGTGGCCCTCAAAAAGCCTATACTGATAAAGGATATAATCATTTTACCATTCGCCAATTGCTTGCCCCGTTAGAGCAGACAGCGCTTTTGTGTGGTATGAAATATCTGCCGCCATTTGTTTTATACAGTGCCCTTAAAGCGTATGATAAGAATTTGATTGCGGGTCATGTCGAAAATTGGAGCAATGTTCTTGAAGCATTAAAAGAAGAGCGTTTGCCAATTGGTCCAGCTTGTAAATTAGAAACATTGAACGAGGCTATCTATAAGCCATCTAAAAGTAATTCGACCCAAAGTCACTCAACCAAAAGAAAGAGAGCATAAGCATGGGGGGATTTTTGTTTCAGGCGTTTATTTATTTAACGGCCGCTGTGATTGCTGTTCCAATTGCTAGGCGTTTGGGCCTTGGATCTGTACTTGGTTATTTGATTGCTGGGATTATAATTGGTCCTGTTATTGGATTGGTGGGAACTGAAACGCAAGACCTACAACATTTTGCTGAGTTTGGCGTGGTGATGATGCTGTTTGTCGTTGGCTTAGAATTAGAACCACATTTATTATGGGAAATGCGCCACAGATTGCTTGGGCTTGGCGGTTTGCAAGTTTTGCTTACCACAAGTGCCATTGCAGGCATTGGTATTTTACTTGGCTATGATTGGCGTTCATCTTTAGCGGCAGGTTTATTATTAGCCATTTCTTCTACGGCTATCGTTTTACAAACATTGAATGAAAAAGCATTGATGAAAAGTGATGGTGGGCAGGCGAGTTTTTCTGTTTTATTATTTCAAGACATTGCCGTTATTCCCATGCTTGCACTTATTCCCTTATTGGCAATACCAGAATTGATGGGCAACATTGCTGGGCAAGGTGCGGCAATTATTGCGGGCGAGCAGGGCGCTAATACTGGTCATGCAACTTTTAGTCTTGTTGATGGCTTGCCAAGTTGGGGTGTTGCTTTGGTAACCTTTGGGTCTATAGCGGCGGTTATTTTGGGTGGGCATTATTTATCGCGTCCGTTATTTCGGTTTATTGCAGAATCTAAATTACGTGAAATGTTTACAGCTGCCGCATTGCTTTTGGTTATTGGTATTTCGTTGCTTATGACAATGGTGGGTTTGTCGCCTGCACTTGGAACATTTCTGGCTGGCGTAGTGCTGGCAAATAGCGAGTATCGCCATGAATTAGAATCTAGCATTGACCCCTTTAAAGGCTTGCTGCTCGGCTTGTTCTTTATAACCGTTGGGGCGGGTATGAATTTTGAAGTCTTATTTGGAGATTTCGGCACAATTATATCAATGGTGCTTGGTGTTATTGCAGTAAAAGCTTGCGTGTTATATTTGCTTTCCAAAATATTCAAATTGCCAAAACCAGATAATTTATTATTCACTTTGGGATTGGCGCAAGCTGGTGAATTTGGTTTTGTGTTGCTTAGCTTTTGTACGCAAAACTATGTGATTGATGAAGAGACGGGCAAGATATTATTACTCGTGGTTGCGCTTTCTATGTTGTTAACACCGGCATTATTTATATTTTATGACAGTGTTATATCTAGAATTTCACTGCTTGGTAATGAGCGCGATGCTGATGAGATTGATGAAAAAGGCACTGTGATTATTGCAGGGCTTGGCAGGTTCGGGCAGGTGGTCAATCGTATGTTATTGGCGCATGGCACTAGAGCTGTCGTTCTTGATAATAGGGCTGATGTTGTCGATGGCCTAAAGACGTTTGGCATTAAAGGGTTTTATGGTGATGCCACACGGCCAGATCTTTTGCATTCGGCTGGGCTTGGAGACGCCGTAATGATTGTGATAGCGATTGATGACAGAGAACGTTCGGTCGAACTTGTGCGCCATGCGCGTCGTGATAATCCAAAAATTCATATTATTGCTAGGGCGTTTGATCGTTTGCATGTGTATCAACTTTATAAAGCAGGGGCTGATGATATTGTGCGCGAGATGTTTGATTCATCTGTTCGCGCCGGGAAATATGCTCTGCTAAAATTAGGACAGCATCCATTTGAGGTGGAAAAGGCGGCGAATGCTTTTGTAGAGCATGATCGTGATACCTTGCGTCAATTGGCAAGTGTTTGGCAAGATGGTGTGAGCGTTTTTGACAATCCAGAATATGTGGATGCTACAAAGGCGAGAAATAAATTGATGGACGATGCAATGAAGGGATTGAAAACTGAATTGCATGACAGTGCTGAGCGTGGTTGGACGCCGCCACCTAAAAAAGGCCGCACTAAAGGGTAGTCTTTTTTAGGACTACCTAAATCTAATCTACCTGATTTGGAGGTATTTAATGAACACTTGCATTAGGTTGTTTTGCTTGGCAAAGTCACATTTGGATTGGTTGTGATTCTTGATTTGACTCTGAATATGCGGTTTGTTTTAAAATGCTAAAGTTATTAAAGTTTAAAGGTAGAGCGAAGCGAGCAAAGCTTTGGCAGTTAATTTTAATCGGTGGTGCGCTTGCCGCTCTAGCTTCATATCTTGATGAAGCTTACATCGCGGAATGGCGTGGATATTTACCCGGTGAATCAGATGCTGGGTCACCGTTATTTTTTACATTATTAGTAATACTTGCGTGGCCAATTGTTGCGACGGCTGTTCGAAGATTACACGATCATGATAAGTCTGGTTGGTGGTTGCTCATTGGAGTAACCGGCATTGGCTTCATTCCCTTGTTGTATTGGTTCATAATGAAAGCACCCAAAGAAACTAATCGGTTTGGTTAAACCCGTGCCATAATTTTAGAACGCCCTTTCAGAGTTTATTGATCGGTGTTAAATTTACAAGATACAACTGATTCATAATTTTGATTCATTTGACCGTTATTCAAAGACATTGAATAAAATAGAATTATCATGGGGCCTTTATGGGGTGTTGGGAGAATAAAATAATGCATTTTTCACGTAAGTTTTTGGTTTTGTTTATGGTATTGGCGACGATAGGCACAAGTACTGTTTCAAATGCGGCCAGCCGAAAAGTATATTTGGTGAACGGAATTGCCAGTACCATTCTGGGATATGGTCTTACAAACTTGAAGAAAAAAATCCCTTATGCCAGACACTTTAAATATACAACTACTGCTGCCACTGGCGCGATAAAGCGCGGCATCATAAATGATGCGATTAGGGCTTATAATGCAGATTCGTCAGTGAAAATTAGTTTAGTGGGAATTAGTTATGGCGCGCGCATGGTTACAGAAATTGCCTCTACTTTGAATTCCAAGGGTGTTCCTGTACATTACTTAGCGGTTATCGAAGGTAAAAAACTTTCGACGATTAAAGTCAATGTTACAAAGGCTGACAATATAACTTGTACCGGTGGTACATGCGCTCGAATTAGAGCGAAATTGGCCTCAGGAAATAGAAGAACCAGACTGGGTGACCTAGTGGTTCATACAGGTCATGTTGCAAGCTCTGACAGTCCAAGAGTTCACTCGCGCGTAATCGCACAGATCAATAGTAATTAGAGTTTGTTATTTTTGTTTGATAATAATGGCCTGAAATGTGTGTTCAGGCCATTTTTATAAGCTTTAAGTTTTTTGATTTCTATAAACCGTTCTTTTGAGCTTTGCGTACCTCTTCAGCGTGGTGACGCTTGTTTTGTACTTCGATGAATATACGCTTTACAACAGGGTATTGCGCCTTAATTGCTAATTCTAATTTATAAATTTCATCTTCAACTGTTCCAACAGTCATGTCGTTTTCAAAATCAATTGAGAGCGCTAACAAAACATCATTTGGGCCTCTGTGCAGTGTTCTAATCTCATTTAAGCGATCGACACCTTTCACATCCTTAATCAGTTCTTTAATTGCTTCAACTATTTCGGGTGCCGCACTCTCGCCAATTAACAGCCCTTTTGTTTCAAATGCTAGCAGTCCAGCTGTGACGGCCAATATTACGCCAATTGCTATTGAAGCAACGCCATCGAGCGAAGGAATGTTTAGGTAATGTGCGAAGAATATCCCAATAAAAGCGACTGCTAGGCCAAGCATTGCAGCTGTATCTTCAAACAGAACCGTAAAGATGGTTGGGTCTTTTGAATCCCTTACTGCTTGAATCAGCGAGCGATTACCACGTCCAATATTAAATTCTCGATAAGCAATACACCAAGCCGCACCTTCAAACAGCATGGCGAGTCCTAGAATGATGTAGTTTATCATTGGATCGCCCATCGCATGTGGATGAAGTATTTTGTTCACGCCTTCGTAAATTGAAATTCCTGCGCCAATAGCAAAAATTAAAATCGCAACAACAAAAGCCCAAAAATAAAGCTCTGCGCCATAGCCAAAGGGGTGTTTATCGTCGGCTGGTTTTTCAGCCTTTTTCATTCCGTATAGCAACAGCCCTTGATTGCCAGTGTCGACAACTGAGTGAATGCCTTCTGATAACATGGCTGAAGAACCCGTTAGAGACGCCCCTACAAATTTACACACTGCAATTAATGCGTTGCCAGCTAATGCTGCATAAATTACTTTTTTAGATCCACTAGCCATTTAGAGTTTTAAGCCTTGTATTTGGTTTAGATGAGTTAAGTTGAATAAATAAACGCTGCAACGCTGTATAGCAAGGCGGCAATATGACGTGGTATGAATCTATGCATTAACTAATGCGATAGCGCCATCTGCCACAAATTGAACGGCAAGTGCTGCCAGTAATACGCCTAGAAGTCTGGATAAGACCATGCGCACTGTTACGCCTAGATATTTGTCGATAAAGCCACTGGCTGAAAAGCAAATGAATACCAATATTACGACAAAGGTTATAATGCCAAGCAACACAGCCTGACCCTGCCAATTGCCTCCAATGTTAGTCGATAATATTATCAATGCTGAAATTGCGCCAGGACCAGCAATTAATGGAAAGGCAAGTGGGAAGACTGCAATGCTGGTTAGGTGTTCTTTGGTAAAGGCTTTTTTAGATGTTTCTTCTTGGCGCTCTTGGCGTTTTTCGAAAATCATTTCAAAAGCGATGTAGAATAATAAAAAGCCACCAGCAACCCTAAAGGCATGAATAGTGATGCCAAGTGCATTTAGTATCAATGTGCCTAACAGTGCGAATATAAACAGCGTTATTAAGGCTACCATGGCGGCTTTAAAAGCAACGCTGATGCGTTCTTTATTGTTCATGCCTGTTGTGATGCCTAGAAAAATAGGCGCCAAACCAATGGGATCAATCGTCACGAACAGTGTGATAAAAGCGCTTAGAATCACGTCAAAAGCTGGCATTGGTATATTCTCCAACGGGGGCAAAAAGTGTTTAAACCTGCCCAAATTATACGGTTATTATACGGTTATTATACTGTTATAATACTGTAGTTAAATGAGGTGTAAGTTCAAAATTTCGCCAATTGAACTTGTCATTTGTTAGGGTATTTTGCTTAAATCTTCGTAAGATGCAAGTCTAGTGTTCGGTAAGGTGAATAATTGTTTGTGCTGATTGTAGCCAAAGAGTAGAGATCAATTTGTGTGAAATCGTAAATGCGAATGCACGTTTGATTCTATCGAGAAATCGACAATTGTTGGATTTAACACGTTAGAGGCTTAATTATTTAGACTTTTGTATGTTATCTATTTTAAGTCATTGAAATAATAGATTAATTTATCAATAAATCTATCTCGAAAATTGGCAAATGCTCGCTTGATTTGCTATGATAGAGCATCAAAATTATATACCCACGCTTTTGCCTATATTGAGGACTTAAATTGTCAGACGAAACCAACATTCCAATTATCCCTAATAATGGCAATGATGGCTCTGGAAGCGAGCCCTCAGATATTATACAGATTTCAATTATTGATGAGATGAGCCGGTCATATCTTGATTATGCGATGAGTGTGATTGTTAGCCGGGCGTTGCCAGATGTGCGGGATGGTTTGAAACCAGTGCATCGCCGTATATTGTACGCTATGTACGAAAATGGATTTGAGCATAACAAACCGTATCGCAAATCGGCACGTATTGTTGGTGATGTTATTGGTAAGTATCACCCACATGGTGATGGTGCAGTGTACGATTCACTTGTGCGTATGGCTCAAACATTTTCTTTACGGCTGCCACTGATTGATGGGCAGGGTAACTTTGGTTCGGTTGATGGCGATAAAGCGGCTGCAATGCGGTATACAGAATCGCGTTTGCACAAAGTTGCTAATTCGCTTTTATCAGACATCGATAAAGATACTGTCGATTTTAGAGACAATTACGATAATTCTGAGCGCGAACCGACTGTATTACCTGCTAAATTTCCAAATTTATTGGTCAATGGTGCTGGTGGTATTGCTGTTGGTATGGCGACCAATATTCCACCGCATAATCTTGTTGAGATTATTAATGGTACAATTGCTTTGATTGATAATCCTGCAATTTCATTGCCTGAAATTATGGAAATTATTCCAGGACCTGATTTTCCAACAGGTGGTCAAATATTAGGGCGTTCTGGTATTCGTTCTGCTTACGAAACTGGACGTGGTTCGGTTTTGATGCGTGGTAAAGTGCACACAGAAACCTTGCGCGGTGATCGCGAAGCGTTGATTGTTACGGAAATACCGTATCAAGTGAATAAAGCGACGATGGTTGAGAAGATTGCTGAACTTGTGCGCGATAAACGCGTTGAGGGCATTTCTGATATTCGAGACGAATCTGATCGCGATGGGTATCGTGTTGTTGTTGAAATTAAGCGCGATGCGGTTGCAGATGTTGTTTTAAACCAGCTTTATAAATTTACACCACTGCAATCCTCATTTGGTTGCAATATTGTTGCGCTAAATGGTGGTAAACCAGAACAGCTTAATCTTATGGATTTGCTGAACGCCTTTGTTGTTTTCCGTGAAGAAGTTGTAACACGCCGTACGAAATTCCAGCTTAATAAAGCGCGTATTAGAGCGCACATCTTAGTAGGTTTGGCGATTGCGGTTGCTAATATTGATGATGTGATAAAATTGGTTCGTACTGCACCAGACCCAGCCACCGCGCGGGCGCAATTGATGGAGCGCCGTTGGGCTGCAAAAGATGTTGCACCACTGGTACAGTTGATTGATGATCCTAAGCACCGTTTGAACGAAGATAACACTTATTTTCTATCTGAAGAGCAGGCGCGTGCGATTCTTGATCTGCGTTTACAGCGTTTAACCGCACTTGGACGAGATGAAATTGGCGACGAATTGCGTGGTCTTGGTGATGAAATTAAAGACTTCCTAGATATTTTATCATCGCGTACGCGCGTTATGACGATTATTAAAGATGAGCTTGTGAGTGTGCGTGACGAATTTGGTACGCCGCGCCGTACAGAAATTATAGATGGCGGCTTTGACATGGAAGATGAAGACCTCATCGCCCGTGAAGATATGGTTGTTACGGTTTCACATAGTGGATATATTAAGCGCGTGCCGCTTGATACGTATCGCGCACAACGCAGAGGCGGCAAAGGTCGTTCTGGCATGTCTACCAAAGATGAAGATTTTGTAACACGGCTGTTTGTAGCCAATACGCATATTCCAATACTGTTCTTCTCTTCAAAAGGGATTGTTTACAAGCTTAAAGTTTGGAAGTTGCCATTAACAACACCGCAAGCGCGCGGCAAAGCGTTGATTAATATTCTTCCTCTAGAGCAGGGCGAACGTATTACGACGATTATGCCATTGCCAGAAGATGAAGAAAGCTGGAACGAGTTGGATATTATGTTTGCAACGACACAGGGTACTGTGCGCCGCAATAAATTATCCGATTTTGTTCAAGTCAACCGCAATGGTAAAATTGCCATGAAACTAGAGGGCGAAGACGGTATTGTTGGCGTTGAAACCTGTAGTGAAGATGCAACGGTTCTGCTGACCAGTTCTGCTGGGCAATGTATTCGTTTCCAAGTGACCGATATTCGTGTGTTTACGGGCCGTAATTCGGTTGGTGTGCGCGGTATAAAGCTTAAAGATGGTGATAAAGTAATTTCGATGACTATTCTTAAGCCTTCTGAGGCTGAGGCTTGGGAACGCACTGCTTACCTTAAACGCAAGCGTTTAATGCTTGTTGCAGAAAATGGTGAAAATGGCGATGCTGTTGAAGTTGTAACGCCTGATGGCGATGATGTTGATGAAAGTCTTATACTAACAGATGAGCGTTATGCAGAACTTGCAGAGCGTGAGCAATATATCTTGACTATTTCTGAGCGTGGCTTTGGTAAGCGTTCTTCAAGTCACGAATATCGTGTGTCAGGGCGTGGCGGTAAAGGCATCACTGCAATGGTGGTAAATGACCGTAATGGTCCACTCATCTCTAGCTTCCCTGTGGAAGACGAAGATCAGATTATGCTTGTTTCAGATGGAGGACAGCTGATTAGATGTCCGATTTCTGGCATTCGTGTCGCGGGTCGTTCAACGCAAGGTGTTACAGTATTCGTTACTGCTAAAGACGAGAAAGTTGTTTCTGTTGAGCATATTACAGAAGGCAATGAAGATGAGAACGAAGACGAGAGCTTAGATGATAACGGGAAGGTTATTGAGGGCGAAGTAGTAGCTTTAACCGACACGCAAGAAGGTAATAATACTTCATCGGCCACGCAAGAAGGTAATGACACATCTGACGAATAGGATGAATTGATATGGTGAGTTTGGCTTCAATTTTAACAATCGCAATTGCATCCGCAGTTGTTGCAATTGTGCCAGGACCATCTGTTTCTCTCATTATTGCAAACTCAATTCGTGGCAGTAGTAGAGCAGGGCTTTTAAATATCGCTGGTATTCAGCTTGGTCTTATATTAATGATACTTGTTGTTGCTCTGGGTATTGAGGGCGTAATGACCGTGATGGCAGATTGGTTTTTTGCCATCAAACTTATCGGTGCGGCGTACCTTATTTATATTGGTGTGAAAATGCTCCGTAGTGATGGCTCATTTGCCCAAGAGAAAAATGTAAAACCTCCAAAAATTGGCTATTTTTGGCAGGGCTTTTTTGTATTGATTGTTAATCCAAAAGCATTGTTGTTTTTCGGCGCGTTTATTCCGCAATTTATCGATACGAGCGGAAATGTGTTTATTCAGTCCGTTGTTTATGGTGGTGTATTTATGGTTGTTGCTGGCATTTTAGACAGTATGTATGCGTTTTTAGCTGGACGCGCTGGCTCCATGATTTCTAAAAATCGTATCTTATATGCCGAGCGTAGTGGCGGTGCTATGATGGTGTTAGGTGGTTTATGGATGGCTGGTTTGAGTAAGAACTAGCTATATTTTATTGCCAATAATGCTGCGAGTATTGTGATGAGCGATGTTTAATCTAAATTGAAAATCTTTTTATAAACTGAAAACTAAAAATCATTTTGCGTTAAATACGGGAATCTTATTTTGTCACGGTTTGAAAATTTTCAGAGCATTCTTATTAGACAACGCTATCCGCTAAGTCATTTTTTCCTAAGAATTAAATTTAATAAAAGTTTTTAAGATATTGATTTTATATCATTTTTCTGTGTTATTCTGGAATAATTTTCGTTTATGGCGCATAAGCTAGAGGTAATTCATTTGCT
Source organism: Hyphomicrobiales bacterium (assembly GCA_002400845.2). Classification (GTDB taxonomy): domain Bacteria; phylum Pseudomonadota; class Alphaproteobacteria; order Rhizobiales; family Rhizobiaceae; genus Salaquimonas. The sequence goes on along the minus strand of NVRK02000120.1, from coordinate 29,265 downwards.
AGTGCATTTGCTGGTGAGAAATTTGTGCAGAGCGTTGGTTCGCTATTTTACCAGAATCCATGAACGCGTTATTTATCCGTTCATGATATTTGATTTATTTATTATTCCAGACATCACCTTCAAACTTTTCGATTCTTTGGGTTTTTTCAGGTGTTGGTTTTCTTGACGATTTCGTAGTAGATCGTGCTTTGGCTGGCGCTAGAGCTTGCCTATGAACAACGCGTGTTGGTCCTGGAACCCGAATTGTTTTAACTTTTGCAAATGGATTTGGTTTTCCATTTCTTGCGGCCTCTAGCTGTATTTGCAGCCTTTCAATTTCAAGAGAGTATAGTTTGCTACAATCGATACGTTGTGGTCTTTTCCCCAATGGAATAACCAGACGCGCATAGATCGCGGTATTATCTGTAAAATCCTGATCGGTATGTTGTGCGATAGCACCCATGTCTAAATAAGAGCCGTTTCCTGCCATAGATGACCTACAGGTTGTGCCAGTAGAGGTTCTAATTTGGTCAAACCCATTTGGACGCGGTGCTTGGGGTAGGTTAAAACTTGTATTGCTGTTTGTACTATTTACACTTGTACTTTGAGCATTTGCTATATTTATCATGGAGCATGAAAGTGCTCCAACGCAGATTATTGCGCTTGTACGCCTAGATAACGTCCACATACTCTCGTCCTTATTTTCATAGAATTGGTACTTTTAGTTTTTAAAATCTCAGTTTTAGAATTCTGTTTTATTGGAATTCTTGCCGCACAAATTCTAACTCTTTTTTCGTTTTTGCCTTCAAATGGTATGGTGACTAAAACGTCTTCTTTTCCACCCACTGGCAAAATAAAATCTCTGTTTGAGATGTGCGCTTTTATTAATTTATAATCTTGATCGTATGCGCGAATTCTCAATCTCATATCCTTTGGGTAAGGGTTTGAGGTGTAAATACGCACTGAAAAACGATCTGTTGAACTGACGATTTTTTGTGTCATCGGTCCCATAGTTTGAGAAAGGGTCTGGGCTGGGGTGAGGCAGACCCAACCCAGACACGCCATTGAAAATGGCGATAAGAATTTTTGAAATAATGGCATGTGGCTATATTTCTACGATTCAGTTCCACTGCGCCCACCAATAATTTCAACGCCGCCGCTTCCACCAAGCTCACTTAAGCTGGCTGTTGTGCAAGTGAAATCAGTGAAAACGTTGTATGTACCTGCAGCCAAAGATCCAGAGCCTGAATTTGATAAGGTCATTCCAATTTCGAATTCATTAATTCCATTGGAAAGTATTTGATTGCCAGAATTACCATTTAAAGTCAGTGATGGTTGAACTGTACCTGCATTTTGCGATGGGTACGATTCGGTTATTATTGCTGGTAAGATTGACATACCAGTGTCATTGGTTTCAACAGAAAGCCCATCAAACGCAGTCGTGCCTTGCATTTCTGTTGGAAAAAGAGGGTCACTCACTGCCATATCTACAAATGACTCATTTACTATTACAGTGCAAAAAGACATGGCTGCCGCATCGATCTCACCTTCAAACTGAATTTCGTTTCCAGATGCCAATGCATGAATGTTACTACTAAATGTAGCCGCATATACAATTGGAATTGCTGCCATATATTGCTTTAATTTTGAAAATTTCATCATGAAACCCCTGCTAATTAGTTAATAAATAGTTTATCAACACTAAAGGATTGCATAAGGTTGTTGTTTGCAACTACCATTTGGTAGTGGTATTCGTGTTAAATACAGTTAAATTTCATCTATAGTGTATTTTTATAGTTAAATGCGTGAGTTTATTTACATAACTAAAATTTCGAATGTGGTTTTTAAGATTGGGGCTTAAAAATGGGGGCAGAAAAAAGACACACGTTAGAGGCGATTCTAGAAAAAGCATCTATGGATGCTAAATTTTGGGATGAGGCGATTTATGCATTTGCTTCTTATTTTGGGGCAAAAGGAGCTCTTTTTATACCGATAGAGAGTAAATATCGTGGTGCTTGGCTTACTTTTACAAGGGAGCTATCACATGTAATTAGCGCTTATCTTGAAGAAGGTTGGTATCTAAATGATTTTCGAGAGAAATTTGCTCCTATTGGGCGCAGACAAGGTTATGCCACTGATTATGATATTACTACCAAAGAAGAAATGGAGGGAATTCCATATTATAGGGATTTCTTGCATAAACATGGCCTTGGAATATGTATAGGCCTTAGCGCACCAACACCAAATGGTGATTGGTATATGACAGCGCATTTCTCGAAAGATAAACCACCTTTAAGTGAAAACGAAATTGTTGATGTATTAGAGATTAGGGAGTTGTTTAATGAGGCGGTGCAAACGTCGATAAAAACTTCTCAAGAGAAGTTACAAAGTTATTTATCGCTTTTGGGTGAAAGTAATAATGATATATTATTATTGGATCTTGATGGTAAGATTATTCAACATATTCAGGGCGCGGGGCTTTTATCAAACTCTCAAAATGAATCATACGCTGATTTGGCAGGCTTAGATTTTAATGGTTTTTTAAAGCCAGAGCATATTGAAGCATGCACAAAGGTTTTGCAGACTGCGCCTCATGATAATTATGTGACGAGTTGGAAACAAACAATTGACGAGGTTGATTGTGAAATATCAATTAGGCAATTGCCAATATCATTGAGGCATTTTTATTCAGCCGCAAAAGCAATCGTATATATTTCAAAAAACCATCATGCGCCATCTGACATGGATCAAATATTAATTCGTGATTTTGTATTAACCTCCGCAGAAGCACAAACTGCACTCTTTTTGTCAAAAGGGCATAGTGTTCAAGAGATTGCCGAGGTTTTGGGAAACACTGAAGGTACTGTGCGCCAGAAAATTAAAGCTATTATGTCGAAAACTTCAACCAATAGCCAAGTTCAACTGGTGGTCTTGATTTTAAATCACTTGAAATAAGTGTGCATAAAGTAGTTGCGATAAGTTGATTGAGATGTGAAAAAGAACTTATGAAAAATATTGCTTTATACGCTGGTTCTTTTGATCCCATTACGAATGGGCACATGGATGTAATACGTCAATCCCTATCTATTGCAGATGAGGTTGTTGTGGCTGTGGGTGTTCACCCCGGTAAAATTCCAATGTTTACATTTGAAGAACGTGCGGCTTTAATATTTAAAGCTTCTAAAGCCGAATTCAAATCCAAGGCAAGAAATATCAAAGTCATTTCATTTGATGATTTGGTTGTTAAGACTGCTAAACGCGAAAAAGCCAATATGCTAGTGCGTGGCATACGAGATAGTACTGACTTTGATTATGAAATGAGTATGGCTGGCATGAATAGCGAAATGGCGCCTAAGCTTCAAACTGTTTTTTTACCTGCAAGCGCTGGTGTTCGCCATATTACAGGCACATTGGTAAGGCAAATCGCTAAAATGAAGGGTGATGTAACTTCATTTGTGCCGCAGATTGTGGCAGAGGCGCTTAAAGAAAAAATATAAAACTCTTTTATTATTTAAATTTTTATTTGGAGAAATCTATGAAACGTATCGTAATGATCGTCTTTGCGACGTTTGCTTTGTTTAGTACAAATCTATTTGCTTCGGCTGAATCTAATACTTTAAATTTAAAGCTTAAGGCTGGTATTGTCGAAATAAAGCTACGTCCAGACCTTGCTCCTAAACATGTGGCTCAAATTAAAGCATTGGTAAAATTAAAGTTTTATGATGGCATCGTGTTTCATCGTGTAATCAAAAATTTTATGGCGCAGGCAGGGGATCCAACAGGAACAGGTTCTGGTAAATCTGACTTGCCAAATATTGAAGCGGAATTTTCTAATGCGCCATTTTTACGTGGTACATTAGGCATGGCTAGATCAGGGCATCCAGACAGTGCCAATAGTCAGTTCTTTATCATGTTGGCAAATGGTTCACATCTAAACGGGCAATATACTGTATTTGGTGAAGTAACCAAAGGTATGGAATTTGTGGACAAGATTAAACGTGGCAATGGCGGCGGCGGTATGGTAGATGACCCGGACAAAATTATTACATTGAAATTGGCTAAATAAGCTAATTAAACAATTATTAGGCTTGAGTTTTTGATTGAAAAATCAAATTTAAGCCTTACACTTTTATGCTTTATGGCGGAAATTAAGGATTTAAAATGGCATATGCAGACGCAGAAAACACCCTAGTAATGGAAACAACAAAAGGCAAAATTGTTATTGAATGTCTGCCTGATGTTGCTCCTAAACACGTTGAGCGCTTGAAAGAGCTTTCTCGTGAAGGCTTTTACGATGGTATTGTTTTTCACCGTGTGATTGATGGTTTTATGGCACAAGTAGGTTGCCCAAATGGTGTTGGTACTGGTGGCTCTGATAAGCCCGATCTTAAAGCTGAATTTAACGAAACTAGCCATGCGCGTGGTGTTTGTTCTATGGCACGTAGTTCTGCACCTGACAGTGCAAACAGTCAGTTTTTCATCTGCCTAGATGATGCGCATTTCTTGAACCGTCAATATACGGTTTGGGGCAAAGTGATTGAAGGCATGGACATTGTTGATAAAATTAAAAAAGGTGAGCCAGTTCCAGATCCTGATTCTATCGTAACTATGAAAGTTGCCGCTGATCTATAATCGCTGGTAATTACGAATGCTGAGGCAGCGTTTATTGCGCTGCCTTTTTTATTGGAGAATATTTTGCGCGTAGATTTATTTGATTTTGATTTGCCAGATGAAGCAATAGCATTACGGCCTGTTGCGCCTAAGGATTCTGCCAAAATGTTGGTGGTTGATCCTAATGGTATCAATGGTCTGGAGCTTTCAGATTTTATCGCGCGTGATTTGCCACAATTTTTGCAAGCCGGTGATGCGGTTGTATTTAACGATACGAAAGTTATTCCAGCGCAATTAGAGGGTACACGTTCTAAGCCTAATCCGCAGGGCGGTAATTCTGTGGCACAAATTGGTGCAACGCTTCACATGCGTACCAAGGATAATATTTGGTTGGCGTTTGTGCGTGGTTCTAAAAAACTAGTTGTCGGTGATCGTGTTAATTTTGGTAATGAACAAACTGCGCTGGATTGTAGTGTTACCAAAAAAGGCGATGATGGCGAAGTTGAGCTTACATTTGACCTTTACGGCATTGATTTAGATGAGGCGTTGGTGGCCGTTGGACACATTCCTTTGCCGCCCTATATTGCGTTAAAACGCGGCGAAGACGAACAAGATAAAAAAGATTATCAAACAATTTATGCAAAAGAGGATGGGGCTGTTGCTGCACCAACTGCTGGACTTCATTTTACTGAGGAATTATTTGCCGCATTAGATGCCAAGGGCATTGAACGTCATTTTGTAACTTTGCATGTTGGTGCTGGTACATTTTTGCCCGTTAAGGCAGATGATACGAATGACCATAAAATGCACTTTGAACGCGGCGTTGTTGAAGCAAAAACCGCACAAGCCTTAAACGAAGTTAAAGCGCGAGGTGGGCGGATCGTTTCTGTCGGCACAACTTCGCTTCGCTTGCTTGAAAGCGCTGTTGATGAAAAAGGAATGTTGCAATCATGGGAAGGTGCGACAGATATATTTATCACGCCTGGTTATGCTTTTAAATTTGTCGACATCTTGATGACAAATTTTCATTTGCCAAAATCTACTTTAATGATGTTAGTTTCTGCCTTTAGCGGTATTGAAAATATGCGCGAAGCTTATTGTCATGCCATCGACAATAAATACCGATTTTATTCATATGGTGATGCAAGCATTTTGTTTCGCCAAAACCAATTTGACCAGAAGAATGCAAGAACATGAGCGAAGATTTTGAATTTAACATCATAGCAAAAGATGGTAATGCGCGCCGAGGTGAAATTACAATGCCACGCGGTTCTATTCGCACGCCTGCCTTCATGCCCGTTGGAACAGCTGGTACTGTTAAAGCAATGTATATGGATCAGGTTAGTGATCTTGGCTCTGATATTATTCTTGGCAATACCTATCACCTTATGCTTAGACCCAGTGCCGAGCGTATTGCTAAATTAGGTGGGTTGCATAAGTTTTGTAATTGGTCAGGTCCAATTTTAACAGACAGTGGTGGCTTTCAAGTAATGTCGCTATCAGCATTGCGCAAACTAACGGAGAAAAGCGTTACGTTTAAATCTCACATTGATGGTACAAAATATGAAATGTCTCCTGAGCGCTCTATAGAAATACAAGGCTTGCTTGGTTCGGATATTCAAATGCAGTTGGATGAGTGCATTAGACTGCCAGCAGAGTATAAAGAAATTCAACGCGCAATGGAATTATCACTTCGCTGGGCAGAGCGTTCTGCTAATGCATTTGGTAATCAAAAGGGCAAAGCCATGTTTGGGATCGTTCAGGGGGGCGATAAGCCTGACCTTCGCATAAAATCTGCAACTGAATTAGCGGCGATGAATTTAAAAGGTTATTCGATTGGTGGTCTTGCAGTTGGCGAGCCACAGGAAGTGATGCTTGCAACACTTGATGAAACTACGCCTGCTATGCCTGAAGACAAACCAAGGTATTTAATGGGTGTTGGAACGCCAGATGATTTGATAGAGAGCGTTGCACGCGGTGTTGATATGTTTGACTGCGTTATGCCCACCAGAGCAGGGCGCCATGGGCTTGCCTTTACACGGTATGGTAAAGTGAATTTAAAAAACGCACGCCACCAAGAAGATCACAGACCCTTAGATGAATTAAGTGATTGCCCTGCAAGTTTTGATTATTCACGCGCTTATTTGCATCACTTAACAAGGGCTAATGAAAGCCTAGGCGGTATGCTGCTTACTTGGAACAATTTGGCTTATTATCAGTTCTTAATGCAAGGCATTCGTGATTCTATTGAGGCTGGGAAGTTTGAAGACTTTAAGGCTGAAACAAAAGAGGGTTGGGCAAAAGGCGATATTGCTCAGTTGTAGTGCCATTTTGAACGTATATTTGTCGGTATTAATTGATAGAGTAGGTTGATGATAGTAATTTGAGTCGCATTATAAGTAAGAATAAATTCTGTTTAGGCTAGCAAAATGAATATTTTAGAACGGTATGTATTTGGAAAGGCAATGTTTGCTTTTCTTGCCGTTTTAATTTCGCTTTCAGGCGTTATTTGGATTATCCAAGTTTTGACGCGCATTGATATCGTCTCGACGAATGGACAAACGCTGTTAGCCTATTTTTCAATTACCTTATTGGCAGTGCCTGGCTTGCTTTTAGCAATAATACCTATGGCATTGTTGATGTCTGCGGCAAATGTAATAAATTCCTTGAATGCGAATACTGAGCTCGTTGTGGTGGCTGCCAGCGGTGGATCTAACAAAATTATCGTAAAACCGTTTCTTATTTTGGCGCTTATTTGTTCAATTGTATCTGGCAGTGTTGGGCATTTTATCATGCCAATTTCTATGACAGCTTTAAAAGGCTTGGTTAGTAATATGAATGCGGACTTGATCTCGCTTGTGATTAAAGAGGGAGAATTTAACCACGTTGAATCTGGGCTTATGTTTCATATCGCTCGTCGAAATTCTGACAACAGTTTGGGCGGTATATTAATTGTAGATAATCGCGAAGATAATAGTGAAACTACATATATTGCTCGCAAAGGAATTATAATAAAAACTAATGATGGCAATTTCATACAATTACGTGATGGGCAAATTAATCAAACAAATTTGAATTCTGGGCAATCTTCAACCGTAAAATTTTCGTCTTATGCAATAGAATTATCATCTATCAGTAACCGAAAAAAGATAGGAAGTGTAAAACCTTCTGAGTTTATAACGCCAGATTTATTCAACCCTGACCCCAATAATACATATCTCAAAAAACTACCAAATAGTTTCATTATTGAAATACATGAACGATTTTTAGAAATGATTTGGCCATTTGCAAATGTCATTGTGTTGCTTGCATTTGCTGGGCAAGCGCGTTCTAATCGTCAGGGACATGGTAACTCTATTTTTGTCGCATCGTTGCTTTTGATTTCGTTACGCGGGGCTTCATTTGGTGCTCAAAATTATGCCAATTCTAATATTGCAGGCGTTTACGTGATGTATCTGTTGCCATTGACAGGTATTGTATATGGGCTTTGGTATCTGGCGCAAAATCAGTTAGCGAGCATACCAAAACCTTTGCGACCTGCGGTTACGGCGTATTCTATTTGGGCAGAAAACACGCGCAAAAAATGGTATGATTGTTACATAGCCTTGCGCAGACGTATGGCTTTTTAAAGTACATATTGTGTACGTTATTTAGTGTTGTTTTTTGCCGCTGTTTGAACAATCTTCATTATATGTTCCATGCCTTGCGTGAATGTATCAGACTTTGAAGTGTCTTTAATCGCATCAAAGTTATCAGCAACGCCATCTGCATTTCGTGTGGATTCTTCTAGGTATATGCCTTTGCTTTCACGAATTTCTAATGTTGAATAGGTTCCAGCTCCTGCAAACATAACTGTTCTATTGGGTGCTTTCTCGCTCACTAAAAACACTGCGGCAGGGGTTGCAAATTCTGGGTTTAGTGCTTCTAGCATTTGTGGTGGCATAAGGTCGTCTGTCATTCTTGTTGCGGCAGAAGGTGCAATGCAATTGATCTTGATGTTGCTTTTTTCACCCTCAATGCAAAGCGTATTCATTAAGCCAACCAGACCCAATTTTGCTGCGCCATAATTTGCTTGACCAAAATTTCCGTAGATTGCTGACGTCGAAGTCGTCATTAAAATACGGCCATACTTTTGGTCTTTCATTTGATTCCAAACCGCTTTACTGCAATATGCTGATCCATTTAGATGAACATTAACGACGCCTTGCCAATCTTCTATTGGCATTTTTCCAAAGCTTTTATCGCGTAAAATTCCAGCATTGTTAATGAGAACATCTATACGGCCCCATTTTGTAAGGGTGTCTTCAACCATCTTTTGTACTTGAGAATAATCAGACACGTTTGCACCATTGGATATTGCTTGACCCCCATTTTGAATGATTTCGTCTACGACTTTATCAGCAGGAGATTGAGAACCACCTGTACCATCTCGTGCGCCGCCGAAATCGTTGACAACAACCTTTGCGCCACGCCTTGCTAGTTCAAGTGCATGGCTTTTTCCTAGGCCATTTCCTGCACCTGTTACAATTGCTACTTGGTCGTTGAAGTCTATCGTCATGTTAATGTCTTTGTGTTGAGTTGCGTTTCAGTGTGAGTATGAGTGTATTAAGACCTAAATATTTTGCAATAAAATGATAGGTGTTTTGTCGCCAATGTTTAATTTTTTTGCATCAACTTGGCGAATTATCAAGCAGTTTGCTCTGTTCAAAGTGGCTAACATTGAACTGTCTTGCTTGGTAAAAGCCTCTGTTTCAATTTCGCCATTTGGCATTCTTGTCGCAAAGCCGCGCATGTAGTCTTCTCGATCGCCATTTGCCTCAAGTGGCTGCGTTATCGTCGCCTCAATCTGTTTTACAAATTCTGGTGGCTTTCCAGCGAGTAACTGTATGAGCGGCTTTAGGAAAATATGACTGCTGACAAGGCTAGAAACTGGATTGCCAGCAAGTCCAAGAAACCGTCTTTCTTTTCCATCAATAATCGTTCGTCCAAATATAACTGGCTTGCCTGGTTTCATCGCAATTTTAATGAATGAAAATACAAAGCCTAAACTTTCCATTACAGGTTTAACAAGGTCGTGGTCGCCAACAGATGCACCACCAGAAGTTACTATTAAATCTGAACCATTGTTTATGGCGTCAGAAATGATGTTTTTCAGATCGTCAAATGTATCATTAGCAATGCCAAGATTTAGAACATTTGCGCCAGCTTCTTTTGCGATTGCAGCAATCCCATAAGTGTTCGAGGCTATGATTTGGCTTGCTTCTAGTGTGCTTCCTGGCAGTACTAACTCGTCACCAGTGGCCAAAATTGCCACATTAGGTTTCTTGAATACGGGTAAACTTGCATGATTCATAGAAGCGGCAAGGGATATGCTTTGTGGATTGAGAACTTGATCTTTATTCAGTAATACTTGCCCTTCGCTAAAATCTAAACCAGCAGGACGAATGAATTTTCCTTTAGCTTCGGCTGATAAAACGCAAATATGAAACCCAATCCCGCGACCTTTTTCTTGTGGTGGGGCTTTTGTGTTTTCTTGAATGATAATTGTATCAGCACCCAAAGGTATTGGCGCACCTGTAAATATACGTACCGCTTCACCTTTTTTAATTCTGCCTTGAAATGCGTGACCTGCCGCTGATTGACCAATTATTTTCAAATCGCAGGGTGTGGCAGTAACATCGGCTTGTCGTACCGCATATCCGTCCATGGCAGATGCATCAAAGGGTGGTTGTGTACGTTGGGCAGAAATGTCTTCAGCTAATACACGTCCATTACAATGTAATAAATCAACGCTTTCAACGTCAATGGAAGTTGCATCTTTTAGCACCAACCCCAAAGCTTTTTGTGGTGGTACAAGACCTTTATGCAAGACATTCTCATCATCAAAAATAGTAGACATCAAATGCGTCCTTAAGTGCTTAATTGGGCGACTTGTTTAGCTGCCTTGTCTGGTTTTAGACATGGTTTTTGAATCATCATTCTTCCAGTGTCCTGACTTTCCACCAGATTTTTCATCAACTTGAATGTCGGTAATTTGCATGCCGCGATCCACTGCTTTTGCCATGTCATAAATTGTAAGACAAGCAATAGTACAGGCGGTTAGGGCTTCCATTTCAACGCCAGTTTTACCCGTTAGCTTTGCAGATGTGGTGACAATTAAACCAGGTAGTTTCTCATCTGCTTCAATGTCTACGGTTATCTTGCTAAGCGCTAAGGGATGGCAAAGGGGAATAAGGTCTGATGTTTTTTTAGCAGCCATTATGCCAGCAATGCGGGCCGCGCCTAACACATCGCCTTTTTTATTGTCGCCTGCTAAAATCATTTTTAGTGTGTCGTGGTGCATGACAATTTTGCCAGAGGCATGTGCTATACGGACGGTATTTTCTTTGTCTCCAATATCCACCATATTGGCTTGGCCATTGTGGCTGATGTGGGTTAGTTTATCACTCATAATTAAGCGGCCTGATTGGTTTTTAAAAGCAATGCTTTGGTCGCCGCCGTCACATTCTCTTGGCGCATAAGGCTTTCGCCAATTAAAAATGTATTGATGTTAGATTTTGCCATGCGCGATAAGTCTTGCGGTGTAGACAGGCCGCTTTCTCCAACTAACAATTTATCCTTTGGTGCTAATTTAGATAAACGCTCCGATGTTGTAAGATCAGTCTCAAAGGTTTTGAGATTGCGATTGTTAACGCCTAAAAGTTGAGACTTTAAGTGTGCGAGTGCGCGGTCTAACTCGTTTTCATTGTGAACTTCAATCAGCACATCCATCTTGAGCGCAAAGGCAGTTTCTTCAAGCGCGACTGCTTCATCATCATTTAGCGCCGCCATGATAATGAGTATGCAGTCTGCGCCCCATGCTCTGGCCTCATAGACTTGGTATGGTTCGTACATAAAGTCTTTGCGAAGGGCTGGAAGGTTGGTCGCTTTTCTTGCTTCAATCAAAAATTTTGGTGCGCCTTGAAAAGAAGGCGTGTCGGTTAAAACAGACAGGCAAGCCGCGCCACCATCTTCATATGCTTTAGCCAATAGCGGTGGATTAAAATCCGCTCTGATTAATCCCTTTGAAGGACTGGCTTTTTTAACTTCGGCAATCAGCGCATATTGGTCGTTGTCTAGTTTCGCGCGTAGTGCATTTATAAACCCGCGCGTTTGATCTTGCTCATTGGCTAATTGCTTGATTTCTTCAAGCGAGATTTTTGCTTTTGCAGCAGCAATTTCTTCTCGCTTATAAGCGCCAATTTTATCTAGTATATCTGCCATTATCTACGCTTTGCTTTAGTATTTATGCTTTGCCTTGGTTGGAAACATCAACCAATTTTTTAAGAGTATTCGCAGCTGAACCATCGTCAATTGCTTTTGCGGCTATCGCGACACCGTCTAAAAGTGATTTTGCTTTATCAGCGATTACAAGCGAAGACGCCGCATTCATTAGAACCATGTCTCTGTATGCAGATTTTTCACCATCTAATAATCTGTTTAGGGCCGCCGCATTGTATTTAGCATCGCCGCCAGCAATGGCGCTTTCTGGTTGAATGTTTAAACCAAAATCTTTTGGTGCTAAATCGCGTACTTTCACAGATCCATTTTCAAGCATTGCAACCTGAGTTGTGCCTGTAATGGTTATTTCGTCAAAGCCTTCACCGTGCACGACCCAAACTTTTTCCGATCCAAGTTCAGCTAATACTTTAGCCATCGTAATAGACCATATAGGAGAGTATACACCCAACAATTGGCGTTTAACGCCAGCAGGGTTACACATAGGGCCAAGTAAGTTGAATATGGTTCTTATGCCTAACTCTACTCGAACAGGGCCTACATGGCGCATTGCAGAATGGTGATTGGGTGCAAACATAAAGCCGATGTTTGCGTCTTCAATGCAATCTGTAATTTGGCTTGGTGATAGGTCTAAATTTACACCCAGCTCAATAAGAGTATCTGCCGCGCCAGACTTTGAAGACAGGGCTCTATTGCCATGCTTTGCAACTTTTACACCAGTGCCAGCAACAACGATTGCTGTAGCTGTTGATATATTAAGAGACCCTTTTGAATCTCCGCCAGTGCCAACAATGTCAATTGCATCATCAGGTGCATCGACAGGTAACATTTTTGATCGCATCGCTTTAATAGCGCCAACAAATTCGTCTTGCGTTTCGCCTCGTACTCTAAGCCCAACAAGAAGTGCCGCAATTTGTGCCGGGCTTGCATCGCCTGACATTAAAAAGCCAAATGCTTCTTCAGTTTCTTCAACGCTTAGCGCATTGCCATCGGCTACTTTGGATATGATGTCTTTAAACGCCATTTAAAATTTTCCCAATTTTTCAAATACTATTAGATGAACTTATTTTTGACAGTCAATTTAGCCAGTCAATATCCTCTAGTAATTGCCGGTTATAAACGCCGCGGCAATTGCTTCTTGATTTATGCTTACAGTCTGTTTGCTTTGTAAGCTATCTACAAGGGCAGTTAACAAGTCGTTTTGTAGTGCACCGTCTTGTTGATCCTTATTAGCCTGTTCAATATCTTGTTTTTCGCCCACAATAATTTCGCTAACAGTTAAAACAATTTTGCCTGTGGTGTCATTATTGTCAGACACACTTGTTTTGCCTTTTTTAATAGAAAAGCCAGAGCGAACAGCGGAACCATTTAAGTCGGCACTTGTGTCTGTACGAAGAAGCGATGCTGATTTTTGAATGCGAGCTGATACATCTTCAGATTTAGTAATGTCTTTTAAGATTGTTTCAAAAGACATGCCTGATGTAAGTTTCTCTTGAACAGAAATTGCCAATGCTTCTACCGCTTTGTCGGTTTCTTCTGCTTTATAATCTGTAATGGCTTCTGCTTTAACTTCGTTCAATGGTTTTAAACGTGTTTCGATGATTTTTTCTACTTCAAACCAAACATAACCATCTGCGCCAATTGGAGTAGGGGCTGCTTCTACACCTTCAGCAGTACTAAATATGTCCGCAATTAGCTTTCTGATTTCTGGGAGGTTTTTAACCAAGTCACCATTAATATCGCGGCCTGTACTGTCTATTGTTTCAATATTGCGAACCGTTAGATTAGATAATTTGGCTGCGTCAATTAATGTTTCACCAGCGGCTCTGTCATCAACTATTTTGTCGTGTGTGTCATCAATACTATCAAGTGCAAGTCTAAGGGCGATCGTTTTTCTTAGATCGCTTTCTACATCTGCAAGTGGTTTGATAGACTTAGGGTTGATTTCAACGACACGTATAATTACAGCGCCAAACAGTCCATCAACAACTTCACTTACTTCGTTTAAAGGCAGAGCAAATGCCGCATCAGCGATGTTTTTATCAGAAATGCCAGTTTTTGCTAAATTGCCCAAGCTTACATCTGCTGTTGTCTTCTTCTGTTCTGCTATGATGTCATCATATGATGCGCCATCTGCAATACGTTTTGCAACGGCTTCTGCTCTTGTGCGATTAGTGAAAACTAATTGCTGAACGTCTCTAGTTTCTGGTTTAGTGTAGATGGTTTTTGTTGCTTCATATTCAGCTTCTATTTCATCTTTGGTTACGCCAACTTCATCTGCAATGTCTGCCGCTTGTAATTTAACTATAGTTACTTTGCGATATTCAGGCGCTTGGTAATTGATTTTATTGTCGTCGTAAAATGTTTGTAGGTCACTATCGCTCGGCTCTGTAATAGGTACGATGTCGTTAGCGGTTATCGTTGTATATTCAAATATGCGTTTTTCTGCGCGTGATTTGCCTAGTATCTCATAAAACACATCTGGTAATTTTGTGTTTTGCGCGACGCCTTGAATTAATTGGCTACGAACGGCAACAGACGTTCTGTTCTTTAGGTATTGATCTTCTGACATTCCGATTTGGCGCAGAACGCCTTGAAGTTGAAAACGAGAGAAATTGCCTGATGCATCATGAAACGATGTATCATCGCCAATCATTTCAGCTAATTTTTCTTTCGATATGCCCAATCCCATTTTGCGAGTATTTTCATCTAGCACCGCGCCAGATGTAAGATTGTTTAATACGGTTTGAGGAACACCAAAGTTCGCTGCTTGCGCTGTTGTTATTTGTGTTCCCAATTGGCGAGAAATTGCATTTACCTGATTAGAATAAGCTAAACGATAATCAAGTACATCTACAGTTGTCTCTCCAACGGAGATTACAGAACTTCCTGGTCCAGAAAAAATGGAGGCGGAAACGCCGAAAACAGCAAAACTTGCAGCAAGTAAGAAAAGAAATATTTTGGTCAACCAGCCACCACTGGCGTTACGCATCATGCCAAGCATTTAAAAATCCTATATGTCAATTTTCGTGCTGGCGATTGCAAAATAGCAGTTGAAGCTCAGCAAATGTTATAAGTTAGTTATAGTCTATACTGTGTTCACTTTAACACCTCAACTGATGATAATGTTAAAATTAGCAGTTTATGTGATTTGTTTGTCCTAAAAGCTTGCAAGTGAAGTCTGCCAGCTATAGATAGGTCCAAATATTATGCTTATATGGTGGCCTGTTTGAGGCTGGACATATGTGTAACAAGCTTTTTCAAGGTATTTAAATGGAAACTGTTCTTATTGTTATCCACTTAATGGTGGTATTTGCACTTGTAGTCGTTGTTTTGTTGCAACGCTCTGAAGGTGGCGCTCTTGGTATGGGCGGCGGTGGCGGCGGCGGCGGCGGTGGATTTATGTCTGCTAGAGGCGCCGCAAGTGCTCTTACAAAGGTAACCGCAGTGCTTGCTGCAACATTCTTTGCAACTTCTATTGCGCTGGCTATTATTTCTGGTTCAAATGAAAGTTCATCTGACTTTTTGGACAGCGTTCCAACAACTCAAGGTGAAGGTGGTGCTAGTATTTTGGATCAAATTACACCAGAGAGCGAAAAAACTGCTCCTGTTGATGATGCAAATCCAGCAGAACCGAGCGTACCTACAGGTAATTAGGACAGGTAACTATAAAGTTTTCTTGAGCATTTATATGCTTGCTAAAACTGAATTAAAGGCCTGGCTGTTATGCTGGGCTTTTTTTGTGAACAAGATTTTACTGATTTTATAGGAACAATGTTCTTTTAAACAACTTTCTTGTGAATTTCGTACAACAAACAAAAATTCGCTTTGCGAATCGATAAATTTTAGAATAGGTCTTTTTACCCATGGCGCGATATGTATTTATAACTGGCGGTGTGGTTTCTTCCCTAGGAAAAGGTCTAGCATCTGCGGCACTTGGAGCATTGCTTCAAGCACGTGGATATAAAGTTAGACTTCGCAAACTTGATCCGTATTTAAACGTTGATCCGGGCACTATGAGCCCGTACCAGCACGGTGAATGTTTTGTAACTGATGATGGTGCTGAGACCGATTTGGATCTTGGGCACTATGAACGGTTTACGGGCAGACCTGCCAATAAAAAAGATAACATTACCACTGGTCGTATCTATCAAGATATTATTACCAAAGAACGTCGTGGCGACTATTTGGGCGCGACTGTTCAGGTAATCCCACATGTAACGAACCAAATTAAAGAGTTTGTTCTTGATGGTAATGAAGATTACGATTTTGTGCTATGCGAGATTGGCGGCACAGTTGGTGATATTGAAGCGCTTCCATTCTTTGAGAGTATTCGACAAATTGGTAATGATTTACCGCGCGGTGCGTGTATCTATTTACACTTAACGTTGATGCCATGGATGTGGGCCGCTGGTGAACTTAAAACCAAACCAACTCAGCACTCTGTAAAAGAATTACGCTCAATCGGTATTCAACCAGATATTTTGCTTATTCGTGCTGACCGTGAAATTCCTAAAGAAGAGCGCCGTAAGCTTTCTCTTTTCTGTAATGTGCGCGAATCAGCCGTAATTCAGGCTTTGGATGCTAAATCGATCTATGATGTTCCGCTGACCTATCATAAAGAAGGTTTGGACCAAGAGGTGTTGAATGCATTTGGCATTGATCCTGCGCCCAAGCCTAGATTGGAAATATGGGAAGAGATTAGTCGCAAAATTCATAACCCAGAGGGTGAAGTAAACATTGCCATTGTTGGCAAGTATACGATCTTAAAAGATGCTTATAAATCTTTGATTGAAGCGCTTTGTCATGGCGGCATTGCCAATACAACCAAAGTAAACCTTAAGTGGATTGAATCTGAAACTTTTGAAAAAGAAGATGTTTCAGATTATTTGTCTGGCATAGATGGCATTATTGTTCCAGGTGGTTTTGGTGAACGTGGCGCTGAAGGTAAAATTACAGCAGTAAAATATGCGCGTGAAAACAAAGTTCCGTATTTAGGGATTTGCTATGGTATGCAATTGGCTTGTATTGAGGCCGCGCGTAATTTGGCTGGCATTGAAGATGCAATTTCCACCGAATTTGAAGGTAAAAAAGGAACTCCAATCGTCGGCCTTATGACTGAATGGCTCAAAGGCAATGCATTAGAAAAACGCCAAAAAGCTGGTGATATGGGCGGCACGATGCGCCTTGGTGCTTATACGAATACTTTAAAAGAAGGTTCTTTGATCGCTGAGATTTATGGAGCGACGGAAATTTCTGAACGTCATCGTCATCGTTATGAGGTGAATGTTGAATACAAAGAAAAGCTTGAAGAGGTTGGTCTTATCTTTGCAGGTATGTCTCCTGATGGGATTTTGCCAGAAACTGTTGAATATTCGCGTGATGTGCATCCTTGGTTTATTGGGGTGCAATATCACCCAGAGTTGAAATCCCGTCCGTTTGACCCACATCCATTGTTTGCAAGCTTTATTCGCGCGGCAATTGAACAAAGCAGGTTGGTTTAGTTACTAACTTGTAAGCACGCCATCTTGTCGCGATATAGTGGCAGATGGTATGTTGCCTTGCAAATGGGGTTCCAATCGGGCAAACATCCGTCCTAGAGTTTTGTTCAGCTATTTCGCTGTTAGATATGTGAGTTTTTATGAGCACGAGTGTAAGAGATATCCGTCCAGTAGATCATTTGGTTTTGCCCGTTACAAATTTGGAAATTGCTAGAGAGCGTTTGACTTCTCTAGGGTTTACGGTCGCGCCAGATGCAAAACATCCCTTTGGTACAGAAAACGCCTGTGTATTTTTTAAAGACGATACTTATCTTGAGCCTTTGGCAATTGACCACCGCGAGACATGTGAAAAAGCTGCGTTAAAAGGCAATGTATTTGTTGAGCGCGATCAAGCGTTTCGTTTTCGCAAAGGCCACGAAGGTTTTTCAGCAGTCGTTTTTGGCAGTAAAGATAGCGACGGCGATCATAAGCAATTTAAAAAACATGGCATGAGTGCTGGTAAAATGCTAAAATTCATGCGCGATGTAGATGATGGCAATGGTAATATTTCACAAGCTGGATTTAAACTGGCATTTGCAGGCGATTTACGTTCCCCAGACAGTTTCTTCGTTACATGCGAGCGTATCAATCCGCCTGTTGTTGATAAAAAGAAATTGCAAAAGCACAAAAACGGTGCTGTTAGCATTAAAGAAGTGGTTTTAAGCGAGGCTGTACCTTCTGATTTTCAATATATCTTGCAAGAAGTTATCAATCAGCGCGAAGTAAACTCACATTCCTTTGGCATGGATATAAAGTCTGCCAATGCCAATATTGCTGTTTATACGGGTGAAGGGCTTAAGGCTTGGTTTGGCATGAGTAAAGGCTGTCACTCGCGTGGATTGCGATTGCGTGCTTTTGTTATTGGTGTTCGTGATTTAGAAAAAACAGAAGCATTTTTGAAAAAATCAAAAATTAAAGCCAAAACCATCGCAGGGCGTTTGGTTGTCGATCATGCGGCTGGCCAAGGTTGTGTCATCGCTTTTGAAAACCATAAGTGAAGTTCAAAAATTAATTTAAACTAGAGAGTAATTTATGTCAGCTGCAAATTCTGAAGTAAAAGTTGGTGAAGCGTTATTTTCACAAACAAAGCCTTTTTCATTAATTGCTGGCCCATGCCAGTTAGAAAGCCGCCAACATGCATTTGATATGGCTGGCGCTCTCAAAGAATTAACTGCTGAACTTGGTATCGGGTTTATCTATAAATCCAGCTATGACAAAGCTAATAGAACCAGCATTGATAGTACGCGCGGTTCTGGCATTGATATTGCTATGCCAATTTTTGATGATCTTCGCAAAGAGCTGGATATCAAAGTGCTGACTGATATTCATACAGCGGAACAATGTGCGCTGGTTGCTAAACATGTAGATGTTTTGCAAATTCCTGCATTTTTGTGCCGTCAAACAGATTTGTTGATTGCGGCGGCGCAAACTGGAGCTGTTATCAATGTTAAAAAAGGGCAGTTCTTAGCGCCTTGGGATATGAAGAACGTTGTTAAAAAGATAACCGATAGCGGTAACTCAAATGTTTTGGTAACAGAGCGTGGCGCAAGCTTTGGTTATAATACGCTCGTTTCTGACATGCGTGCTTTGCCTATTATGGCAGAACAAACTGGTGCTCCGATTATTTTTGATGCAACGCATTCCGTTCAAAGCCCAGGCGGGCAGGGCGGCACGTCTGGTGGCGATCGAACAATGGTTCCACCTCTATCACGCGCGGCCATTGCTGTTGGCGTTGGTGGTGTGTTTATCGAAACTCATGAAGATCCAGACAATACAACATCATCAGATGGCCCTAATATGATGCGCTTGCATGAGATGAAGCCATTGCTGGAACAGATGATGGCAATTGATGCGATCGTAAAAGGTTATTAATTTTCGACTTTAAACGCGGTAATATTGGTTTGCGATGTGGCAGAAGCTGCAAGTGATTCAATATGTTTTGTGTAGACCTTTGCAAGGCATGCATTGTTGCTACCGCAAGATGCGCGTTTGATCTGCCAATTGTTATGCTCTCTTGATACTGCTTGCTTTTGCGGTTTTGTTGGTTGATCTGCTAATGCAATGGCATAAATTTCATCAACTCTTTCGTCCAGAATCATCAATTTTTCACTGTTGCATACTGTAAATTCTGCAGTGGTCTTTGCCTTAGAACATGTAAGCGTTTGTGAACTTGCAGGAAACGACCAGAAAAATGCAATACCAGCAACGCAAATTGCGGTTGGAATTGCAAAGGCATGAAACAGAGAAACAAGTATTGATTCTTTTTCTGCTTGCCTAATTTGTTCATAGTCGGACTTTGAGAAAGTTTCGAACGGATCGTTTTGGAAAATTGGCATTTGATAACACCCCTTGTAACACCACGCTTGATGGCGATTTTAAATTACGGTTAATAATTTGTTAATGTGTAAAAATGCCGAGGGCTTGACGAAAAAATGGCTAAAATAAGATAGTTTTTATGAAGAATGTCGAAATTGTGAATAGGATGTCGCATAAATCGTTTGAATTCATTGATTTTTCGATTGTTTACCTGTATCGCCAGCCTTGTCGATTTCTTAGTTGATTTCGTGCGAATTGAGTATTCCTCCCAAGTGGCGCGCTAGAGTTTGAAAAAGCTGCGCCCTTATATTGCTTATTAAAGGAGCATTTTATGCCAGCTATTATAGATATCATTGCCCGTGAAATTTTGGACAGTCGTGGTAACCCAACTGTTGAAGTAGATGTAACACTTGAAGACGGTGCATTTGGTAGAGCTGCTGTTCCATCTGGTGCATCAACTGGTGCACACGAAGCTGTTGAACTGCGTGATGGCGGTGATCGCTATTTTGGTAAAGGTGTTGAAAAAGCTGTTGAGGCTGTGAATGGCGAAATTGCCGATTTACTGATCGGTGTAGATAGCGATGACCAATTAGCAATCGATAAAGAGATGATCGATCTAGACGGTACACCAAATAAAGCGCGTTTGGGTGCAAATTCTATTTTGGGTGTCTCGCTGGCTGTTGCAAAAGCTGCTGCTGAATCTGCTGGTCTTCCGCTTTACCGTTATGTGGGTGGTGCAAATGCTCATATCCTTCCTGTTCCCATGATGAACATCATCAATGGTGGTGAGCACGCTGATAACCCAATCGACTTCCAAGAGTTTATGATTATGCCTGTTGGCGCGACTTCTCTTAAAGAAGCCGTTCGTATGGGCGCAGAAGTGTTCCACACATTGAAAAAAGATTTGCATGATGCTGGTCACAATACATCTGTTGGTGATGAAGGTGGCTTTGCTCCAAATATCAACTCGGCTGAAGCTGCATTAGATTTCGTGATGGCCTCAATCAAAAAAGCTGGCTATAAGCCGGGTGAAGATATGTTCCTTGCTATGGATTGCGCGGCAACTGAATTCTTTAAAGATGGTAATTATGTTTATGCTGGTGAGGGCGTTACGCGTACTCCTAAAGAGCAAGCAGAGTATCTCGATAAGCTCGTGAACGAATATCCTATTATCTCAATTGAAGACGGCATGTCTGAAGATGATTGGGAAGGTTGGAAGCTTCACACTGAGCTTTCTGGCGATAAATGTCAGATCGTTGGTGATGATTTGTTCGTAACGAACTCGAAGCGCTTGCGTGATGGTATTAAGATGGGTGTTGCTAACTCTATTTTGGTTAAAGTTAACCAAATTGGTACGCTTTCAGAAACTATGGATGCTGTAGAAATTGCTCATAGAGCGGCTTATACTTCTGTTATGTCTCACCGCTCTGGTGAAACAGAAGATGCAACGATTGCAGATTTAGCTGTGGCGCTTAATTGCGGTCAGATCAAAACGGGTTCATTAGCGCGTTCTGATAGATTGGCTAAATATAACCAGCTTATTCGTATTGAAGAAGAGCTTGGTAGTGCAGCTGTATATGCAGGTAGATCTATCTTACGCACCTAATATCAAAAGACATATGTAACAGATAATATTCAAATTTTAAAAGTGCGTCTGATTTAAGTATAGGGCGCACTTTTTTTATGAATTAATTTAAGTGTATTTAATTGCGTAAACGCTTCCTTAAATTAATTGCGCTAGTTTTAAATATCAATTAGTTGCTCTTCGCGTTTTTATGAAGAGTGCCTCGCGTATTTTGGGGAAGTAATCTTGGCCACACGTCAGCGTAAAAATAGCCGTTTTTCTGGCTTCATCATTCCAGTCTTTTCAGCTTTTGTTATAGCTTATTTTGTCTATCACGCTCAAACAGGGCGTTATGGCATTCATGCAATGCGTGCGATGGATCAAAAAGCTGTTGTTTTGCGTTATGAACTTTCCAACACCATTAAAGCGCGTACCCAATTGCAAGAGCGTGTTGCTCTTTTGAGCGATGGTACTTTAGAAGCAGATGCGCTGGATGAACATGCGCGTGATGTGCTTGGTCTTGCTGGTACCAATGAACTGGTCATTTTATATGAGTGATATTTAATCTCTGTTTAAGTAATTATGTGGCGCTTACTCGTTGTTGTGTCTTAAAGCCACTCTGTCAGGTAGTAAAATTTTCTTCATTAAGTTAATTGTTTGACGCGATTTACTATTAACCTGATGTTGGTTAATAGTGATAAAAATCATATAAATTAATAGCTTACGTGTTGTTAGAAATGCAATTTTATCTATTGTCGTCTTGAAAACTATCGTTATTATAGGGCTATCAAAATAATAGTACTGAGAGTTTCAGTTTAACCTGATTGGCAATGTGGCTAATCAATATGGGAGTGACGGATGGCGGTTCAAAAAGCCTCTAAAAAGCCTACAAAGGCTTCGCGTCTAAAACAGACGCCGACAAAATCAGATTCAAATTTTAAAATGGTGGCGCCAAAGCCTTCCAACTTTTCTGAAGAGCAAGAATTTAAAGCGTATCGCGATATGCTTGATATCAGACGCTTTGAAGAAAAAGCAGGCCAACTTTATGGTATGGGTGTTATCGGTGGATTTTGTCACCTATATATTGGTCAAGAAGCCGTTGTTACAGGTATGCAGACCGCATTGAAAGAGGGCGATCAAGTTATCACTGCTTACCGCGACCACGGACACATGCTGGCATGCGGTATGGACGCTAAAGGCGTTATGGCAGAACTTACAGGACGTGAAGGTGGTTATTCGCGCGGTAAGGGTGGCTCTATGCATATGTTCTCTAAAGAAAAGAACTTTTACGGTGGACACGGTATTGTTGGTGCGCAAGTGTCATTGGGTACGGGCCTTGGCTTTGCCAATTGGTATCGCGACAACGACAATGTATCTCTAGCTTATTTTGGCGATGGTGCTTCTAACCAAGGTCAAGTTTATGAGTGCTTTAACATGGCATCTCTTTGGAAATTGCCTGTAATCTTCATCATTGAAAATAACCGTTATGCAATGGGTACTGCTGTATCGCGTGCTTCTGCATTGACTGATTTTTCTCAACGTGGTGCATCGTTTAACATTCCTGGTATGCAGGTTGATGGTATGGATGTTCGTGCAGTTGCGGCGGCGGCTGAAGCGGCTGTTGCGTATTGCCGCGATGGTAATGGTCCAATTATATTGGAGATGCAAACCTACCGTTATCGTGGTCACTCTATGTCTGATCCTGCGAAATATCGCACAAAAGACGAAGTGCAGAAAATGCGCGCTGAGAGCGACCCAATTGAACAGGTTAAACAGCGTTTGTTGGAATCAGGTCTTGCTGATGAAGATAAATTGAAGGCAATTGATAAAGAGGTTCGCGCAATTGTTGCTGAAGCCGCTGATTTTGCCCAAACCAGTCCTGAGCCAGCAGAAGCTGAGCTTTACACCGATATTTTGAAATAGGGAGAGAGACATGCCAGTCAATATTCTCATGCCAGCACTTTCTCCAACTATGGAAGAAGGTAATCTTGCTAAGTGGCTCGTTAAAGAAGGCGATACTGTTTCTGCCGGTGACGTGATTGCTGAAATCGAAACAGACAAAGCGACAATGGAAGTTGAAGCGGTTGATGAAGGCGTTGTTGCCAAAATCATGGTCGCGGAAGGTTCGCAAGGCGTTAAAGTGAACGCGGTTATTGCTGTTCTTGCTGAAGAAGGCGAAGATGCGTCTAGTATTTCTGCTCCTATTGCAGATACGACTGCAAGTGCGGCACCAGTTGCTACGCCAACTCCAGTTGAAGCAGTTCCTGCACCTGTGGTAGCCGTTCCTGCTCAGCCAATTGTTGTTGAAACTTTAAGCGATCCTGACATTCCAGCTGGCACGCCGATGGTTTCCATGACCGTTCGTGAAGCGCTTAATTCTGCTATGGCAGAAGAAATGCGTCGCGATGGTGACGTTTTCATCATGGGTGAAGAAGTCGCTGAATATCAGGGTGCTTATAAAATTACACAAAACTTGCTTGATGAGTTTGGTGCAAAACGTGTGATCGATACGCCTATTACTGAGCATGGATTTGCTGGTATTGGTGTGGGTGCGGCGATGGCTGGTCTAAGGCCTATCATTGAATTTATGACGTTTAACTTTGCGATGCAGGCGATTGACCAAATTATCAACTCTGCGGCTAAAACACTGTATATGTCTGGTGGTCAAATGGGCGCGCCAATCGTGTTTCGTGGTCCAAACGGCGCGGCATCGCGTGTGGGTGCTCAGCACTCGCAATGTTATGCGGCATGGTACAGTCATATTCCAGGTCTTAAAGTTGTAATGCCTTATTCGGCTACGGATGCAAAAGGCTTGCTTAAAGCGGCTATTCGCGACCCTAACCCTGTTATTTTCTTAGAAAATGAAATGCTGTACGGTCAAAGTTTTGATGTGCCTGATATAGATGATCTTATATTGCCAATCGGTAAAGCGCGCGTTCATAAAACGGGTAAAGATTGCACAATCGTATCGTTCTCAATTGGTATGACTTATGCAATTAAAGCGGCTGAAGAATTGGCTAAAGAGGGCATTGATTGCGAGATCATTGATCTTCGTACCATTCGTCCACTTGATATGGATACTGTGATTGCATCTGTTAAGAAAACAGGTCGCTTGGTAACGGTTGAAGAAGGGTATCCGCAAAACTCAGTTGGAGATCATATAGCGGCACAAGTTGTGCAACTTGCGTTTGATTATCTTGATGCGCCTGTTGTTACTGTTTGCGGTAAAGATGTTCCAATGCCTTATGCGGCTAATCTTGAAAAATTAGCATTGCCAAATGCAAACGATGTTATTGCTGCGGTTAAGTCCGTAACATATCGCTAGGGCTACAAATATATGCAGCGTCTTGATTTAAAAACAGTTCGTTATGAGCGCATGACAGACGCTGTATTGTTTGATGGTAGAAAAATTGTTTTGGCGGTGACACGCGATGCGCTTGAGGCGCTTTTTAACATCGAATTGTCGCCAGATGAAGCATTGTTAAAAGCCGTTGACGAAGTGAAACGCCTAACAGTGCTTGCAGATGTTATTCCTGCCGACGATGGTAGAATAACCGTTACAAAAGATATGCTTCTTAATGATGGTGTCTTTGATCCGTCTTTAAAGAATGCGTGATAGAATGCTTATGGGAGCTAATTATGCCGATTAATATTACGATGCCAGCTTTGTCTCCGACCATGGAAGAAGGCAATCTTGCTAAATGGCTTGTGAAAGAAGGCGACAGCGTTTCTGCTGGTGATGTAATTGCCGAGATTGAAACCGATAAAGCTACCATGGAAGTTGAAGCAGTTGATGAAGGCGTTGTTGCAAAAATATTAGTTGCTGAGGGCAGTGAAGGTGTGAAGGTAAATGCGGTTATCGCAATACTTGCTGAAGAGGGCGAAGATGCTTCTAGTATTTCTGTACCCCTTGTAGAAGTTACTCCTAGTGCTTTGGAAAATGCTCCAGAATCAGCTGAAACGTCTGCTCCTGCCGCTCCAATTGTAGGCGGCGATGTGAAAGCTACTCCATTAGCAAAGCGCGTTGCGGAACAAGATGGCGTTGATCTTTCATCTGTTGCTGGCACTGGTGCTAAAGGTAAAATTACACTTTATGATGTTAAAGGTGGTTCTGCTAGTTCGTTTTCTGGTGTGGCGTCAAATAGTGATCGTGTTTTTGCTTCACCTCTAGCGCGTAGCATTGCTAGTGTTGCTGGCTTTGATATTGCGCTGGTTACAGGCACTGGCCCAAATGGTCGTATCATTGCTGAAAATGTAAAAACCTTTATCGAGGCAGGTGGTCCAAAAGCGACATCTGCAAGTTCTGCAGATATTGCAAAAGTGGCTGGTGATTTGTCTAAATCAGATCAAGCTATTCTAGCAACGTTTGAAGAAGGCGATTATGAACTTCTTCCACACAACGCCATGCGCCGAATTGTTGCGCAGCGTTTGAGCGAAAGCTCACAAACCATTCCTGCCTACTTCATTACGATGGAATGTGATATTGATGCATTGTTGGTCCTTCGCGCGCAGATGAATTCTGCCGCGCCGATCGTTGATGACAAACCAACGTTTAAAATATCTGTGAATGATTTTATTGTCAAAGCAATGGCGATGGCGTTGCAGGCTGTGCCAATGGCAAATGCGGCATGGTCAGATGACAACCGTATCTTGCATACACACAGCGATGTGGGTGTAGCGGTTGCTGTGCCAGATGGTTTGTTTACGCCAATCGTTCGTAAAGCTGAGCTTAAAACTTTATCGCAAATTTCTGCTGAGATTAAAGACATGGCTGGTAGAGCGAAAAATAAAAAACTTGCTCCACATGAATATATGGGCGGTTCATCTGCTGTCTCTAACCTTGGTATGTTTGGCGTCGATAATTTCACTTCAATTATCAATCCACCGCATGCATCCATTGTTTCAATCGGCGCTGGTAAAAAACAAGCAATTGTTAAGGGTGACTCAATTGTTGCCGCAACGATTATGAGCGCTACTTTTGCATTCGATCACCGTGTTATTGATGGTGCATTGGGCGCGCAATTGGCAAAAAGTTTTAAAGACTTTATCGAATCGCCAGCAGGCATGTTGGTTTAATTATTGGTTTGCACTGTTGATTTCTGGGTGCTTTGATCCGGAATAAATTGAACCAGCATATGTCCAGCATTTGAAATAATAATCGCAATTAAAATTGCGTACACAATGGAACTTATCGCTTTTATGGGGCTGAATTTTAAAACAGAAAAGACTGACCTTAAAAGTAATAAAGCAATGATCGCAAAAGTAGGCACATGAATTTGCCAAGGTAAATTCAAAATGGCTTCTGGCGATATGAGCGACAATATATATTTCATGTATTCCATGAATTCTGAATAGACGAAAAGAATGCACTTTTAAAGTGCCATTTAAAATGAACTGAAATTTTGTAGAGGTAATATAATGGCTAACGCATACGACGTAATCGTAATCGGTTCAGGTCCTGGTGGATATGTAACAGCAATTCGTGCTGCACAATTGGGTCTTAAAACCGCGATTGTTGAGCGTGAGCATTTGGGTGGTATTTGCCTAAACTGGGGCTGTATTCCAACCAAAGCATTGCTGCGTTCGGCTGAGATTAAGCACTTTGCTGAACATGCTAAAGATTATGGCGTGACGATTGAAGGTACCATTACTGCAAAAGTTGAAGATGTTGTTGCGCGTTCGCGCGGTGTGTCGAAGCGCTTAAATGGTGGCATTGGCTTCTTGATGAAGAAGAATAAAATTGACGTTATTTGGGGCGAAGCAAAAGTAACCAAGGTTGGTGAGATTACAGTTGTTAAAACAACTAAAGCGCCAATGGAGCCGCAAAATCCTATTCCTAAAAATACTTTGGGTGAGGGTACTTATAACGCCAAACATATTATTATTGCGACTGGTGCGCGCCCTCGTGCTATCCTTGGAATAGAACCAGATGGTAAATTGATCTGGACTTATTTTGAAGCCATGGTTCCTAAAACTTTGCCTAATAAAATGTTGGTCATGGGGTCTGGCGCGATAGGTATTGAGTTTGCTAGCTTTTATAATGCAATGGGCGTTGATGTAACTGTTGTTGAATTGATGTCAAACATAATGCCAGTTGAAGATGAAGAGATTTCTAAATTTGCTCGTAAAGCAATTGAGAAACAAGGCCTTAAAATCATCACCGAAGCTAAAGTGTCTAAGGTAGAAAAAGGTGCTAATAGCGTTATTGCAACGGTAGAAACCAAAGACGGTAAATCTGAGTTGATTGAAGCCGATGTTATGATTTCGGCTGTGGGTGTTGTTGGCAACATCGAAAACATTGGCCTTGAAGGTTTGGGCATTGAAACAGATCGCGGCTGTATTGTGATCGACGATTATGGCAATACAAATGTCAATGGCATTTATGCCATTGGCGATGTTGCAGGCCCACCAATGCTTGCTCATAAAGCCGAGCATGAAGGCGTGATTTGCGTTGAGAAAATTGCTGGTTTGCCAAATGTGCATGGCATGGATAAAGGTAAAATTCCTGGCTGTACGTATTGTCACCCTCAAGTTGCTTCTGTTGGTCTTACTGAAGCAAAAGCTAAGGAGGCTGGCAGAGACATTAGAGTGGGGCGTTACAATTTTAATGCCAACGGTAAAGCAATTGCGCTTGGCGAAGATAGTGGCATGATTAAAGTTATATTTGATAAAGGCACTGGCGAATTAATTGGTGCTCATATGGTGGGCGCTGAAGTGACAGAGCTTATTCAAGGTTTTGTAATTGCGATGAATTTGGAAACAACTGAAGAAGAGTTGATGGCATCTATTTTCCCGCATCCAACTTTATCTGAAATGATGGGCGAAGCAGTGCTGGATGCTTATGGGCGCGTGTTAAACGCTTAATTCTTTTGGCGAGTGTATTTTGTTGAATATTTGGTATAAAAGATTAGATATTGGGCAAAGGAAATAGCATGAGCATGAATTCTAAAGAATTATTGACCTTTTTAGGTGTTGGTCTTGTCGCTGGTTTTTTAGCCAGCATCATTATTGGCGGCGGCAGGCTTATTTATTATTTATTTATAGGCGTGCTTGGTTCGCTCGTAGGTGGTTTTGTACTGGATAAGGTTGGTATTAAAATTAACATTGGCAATGATCTGGTAAACAAAATTACTACGGCTGCGATAGGTGCAATTATTGTCGTTATTGTTGCCAAATTAATTACGTAGTGGCAGGTAGTTCTATGAAATATTATCTTAGAGTATTTTTCTGGATCTGTTTTCCCATCATGGTGCTTGGGCTTTTGTCGGGCACACTAAATATGATGAACCCAAAAGCGGTTTACATTCCAAATGGCGAACCTGGTTCTGGTTTTGAGGGAATAGACGGCGTTATTGCCGCTGTATTATCTTCAGCTGTTGTTGGTTCTGTGTTTGGTGTTGTGGCTATTATTATTGCTATGATATTTGGCTATGGTACAAAAAAAATGATTGAGGCAAAGGTTGATTCAGACTTTGAAGTAAAGGCTGAACCTGACACTTCTAAAAATTATAAAAATCTTCAAGAGAACATCGGAGATGATCGTTAATGGTCACCGTATTAGACACAGTTAGTAAATCGCGCGTAAGGCACCCTGAAAAGGAGCATAAGCCCGACAATGAAGTGCGCAAAAAGCCTAGTTGGATTCGAGTAAAAGCGGGTGGCTCTAAAGTTTATGAAGAGACACGTAAAATCGTTAAAGAAAATGGTCTTGTAACGGTTTGCGAAGAAGCTGGTTGTCCAAATATTGGTGAGTGCTGGGATAAAAAACACGCGACCATGATGATAATGGGCGAAACCTGCACGCGTGCTTGTGCCTTTTGCAATGTTCGCACAGGAATGCCAAATCCACTTGATCCAAATGAGCCTGAAAATGTTGCTATTGCTGTTGAAAAATTGGGTCTTAAACATGTGGTTATTACATCGGTAGATCGTGACGATTTGGATGATGGTGGGGCGCAACATTTTGTAGAAACCATT
>NVRK02000012.1 GCA_002400845.2 Hyphomicrobiales bacterium | reverse complement strand
GAAAATGAAAGAACACACGCCCACTTAGAAATGTTGGTAAAAAAAGCGCACCTCAACAAAGTTAAAGTGCGCTCCAATAATTAAATTATGCAGGCTATTTGGCCTGCATTTTTTGTACAATACTCAATACCAATCTGCGCGGAGCAAAAGGTACTATCCAATTTAATGCAAAGCCTAATAGCATCTCGTTGATCGTTACCAGTTTGCCTTTCATCATCGCGTCATAACCATGTTTGGCAACGCTTTGAGGCGTAGCACCACCCTTAACCAAATCAGTGCCTTCAAGGTTTGCGACTTCTGCAAATTCTGTTTTCACAAAACCAGGTGCAAGCACTGTGCAGGTCACGCCCTTGTCTCGTAACTCTTGGTCGATGGCTTGACTGAATGAATTTACAAAAGCCTTAGTCGCAAAATATACTGCTTGGTTTGGACCCGGCATAAACCCAGCGGTAGACCCAACATTGAGAATTTTACCGCCGTCATTTTTCACCATTTCATTGGCAAATTTATGGGTCAGCGCAACGAGCGATTTTACGTTCAAATCTATCATTGAAAATTCAGCACTTAAATCGCGCTCGATATGAACACCATGCCCGCCAAAGCCAGCATTATTAATTAAAATATCGACTTTTAGTTTTTTGGATTTTACAAATTTAAAAAGTTTTTCGGCCGCATCTTCTTTACCCAAATCTGCAACAACAACATACACGCTTACACTGTGTTTATCTTCCAACTCTTTTTTCAAAGTATTTAATTCTGCCTTACGACGAGCAGTAATAATTAGATCGCCACCCTTACTCGCATGATAGCGCGCAAATTCGCGGCCAATACCAACAGATGCGCCAGTGATAAGTGCTAAATTTGCCATTCTTATTTCCTTCTTAAAGCAAGACTAATTAGATAAGTATATGGGAATTCAAACAAGAATATCAAACAACTTCACCACTAATTTTTGACAGGTAAAGTATCGATGATCCGCATCCCAACACGCGAACGCCATTTGATATTCTCTATCGGAACGGCCAATTGCAAATTTGGATAATGCTCAAATATAGCTTTAACCGCACAGGCAATTTCTATGCGTGCTAATTGGTGCCCCAAACAAAAATGAGGCCCTGCGCCAAATGACAAATGTTTGTTCGGCTTGCGATCTACATTCAATGCATGCGGACACTCAATCACATCAGGATCGCCATTGGCAGCAACAATCATCGGCATAACAATGTCGCCTTTTTTCAGTTGCACGCCTTCCACCACAATGTCTTGGCGCACATTACGCGGCTTAGTAAATTGCACTGCAGATACATACCGCAACAATTCCTCTACACCCAAATGAAGTGCGTTTTCATTTTGCAACATAATCTCACGTTGTTCAGGATTTTGTAGTAAAGAAAATATACCACCTGAGATGACATGTGTGGTTGTTTCGTGCCCAGCAAGAAGCAGAAGAAACACCATCGCGACCATTTCATCATCACTAATATCTGCACCCTCTTTTTGCATTTCAATCAATTCTGCAAGCAAGCCTTTTTCAGGCGCTGCGCGTTGTCGCCCAATTTCCTTTGCAACATATTTTCTAATTTTGCCAATGGGACGCATGGCTTTTAAAAAATCAAACATGCCCTCAATTTTAGTCAGAGAATTTGCCCATTTTGAAAATTGACCACGATCACCTTTAGGTATGCCCAACATTTCACATATGACAGCAAGAGGTAATTTGCGCGCAAAACACTCAATCAAGTCTACTTGCATACCCGTTGAAAAAAGCCTCTGCGCCATTTCATCCGCCATCAATTGAATACGCGGTTCAAGCACCAACATAACATCACGCCTAAATGCTTTATCGACTAATGATCTTAATCTGCTGTGGTCGGGCTCATCCATGGTCAACATGTTTTGCGCAAGCAAAGCCATGCTCTTAGGCATCCACCATTGCAAACCAGTAACTTTACCGCTTTTCTTGCGAAGCGTAAAATGCGTGATGTCTTTCAATATTAGGCCAGCTACTTTTTGATTTGTCGTCACCCAAACTTTACCAATGATTGGTAGTTTTATTTTAAGCAATGCTCCCTTCTCACGCATTTTCTCAACATGCAAAAATGGGTTCTCCATAAATTGAGGACTTGTGAATAAGTTTTTCATTTTTGAATCCATTTTTATTAAGCGCCGAATCGCGCTTAAAAAGTAGAACATCAAATATATATAGTAAATTTTTTCACTAATTTTGGGTCTAAATATTATTCAAACGTTTAAAATAAAACGCCCCGTTAACGTTAAAATATTAAATCCACACATTCAAACGATTTAAAAAAATTCAAACGTTTTAAAATAAGTGTGTTGCATTTCAATAACTTGGAAGAGGTGATAGTTACTCATCAAATTTCTTTTGTAAGGAGAACAGATATGTCAAACGCTTCATCGAAAGCCTCAATGGCTGACCAAATGGCTAACAAAGATGGCTTTATCGCAGCACTAGACCAGTCTGGTGGATCTACCCCAAAGGCACTTGGTCAATACGGAGTTGGCGAAAATACTTGGTCTAGCGAAGAGGAAATGTATTCTCTCATTCACCAAATGCGCGCACGCATCATTAAGTCACCAGCCTTTTGCGGTGAAAAAGTTATTGGCGCAATTCTATTTGAGCGCACCATGAATGGTGAAATTGAAGGCATACCAACTGCAGATTTTCTTTGGCAGAAAAACGGTGTTGTGCCTTTCCTTAAATGTGACAAAGGTCTTGCAAAAGAAAATGATGGCGTACAACTTTTAAACCCAATGCCTGAACTTGACAAATTACTTGAGCAAGCAAATGCCAAAAATATTTTCGGCACTAAAATGCGTTCTGTAATCAATGCGGCAAACACTGCTGGCATAGCTGCTAACATTGCTCAGCAATTTGAAGTTGGTCACCAAATACTAGCGCATGGTCTTGTGCCAATCTTAGAGCCAGAAGTAAACATTACCATTGCAGATAAAGCAGAAGCAGAAGAGATCGTTCTTCAAGAGATTACAAAGAACCTTGATAGCGTAAAAGAAGATACGCCCATCATGCTGAAATTATCACTTCCAACAAATGCTAATTTGTATAAATCACTAATCGACGACCCACGTGTTATGCGCGTCGTAGCTCTTTCTGGCGGCTATTCACGCAATGAAGCGAATGCAAAGTTGGTTCAAAACAATGGTATGATCGCCAGTTTTTCACGCGCAACAGCAGAAGGTCTTTCTGCAAAGCAATCAGATGCAGAATTTGATACCATTCTAGCTTCAACAATCGAAAGTATTTTTGAAGCCTCAAAAGCTGCTTAAGCATCTTTTAATTAACAATTCTAAAAGCCTGCAGAACTTAACGTTTTGTGGGCTTTTCTTTTGTCATAATTCAGCTTAAAATTGTATTTTCAATTGTAAGGATGAAATATTATGAGCGAGAACAATAACGCTTCGCCAACTACAAATAACGAACCAACCATTAAACCAAATGCAATAATGAAATTCGAATGTGAATACACATTCATGGAATCGCTTGGCTATATCATAATTTGGGCAATCATTTCAATTTTGACACTTGGGCTTGGTACCTTTTTTGCCATCTATTATTTTTACAAAAATATCATCAATAAATCTTTTGCATTAAATGCAAATGGAAAGAAAGTTGGCCGCCTCTCTTGCCAAATTGATTTTACAGAAATGTTAGGCCACATTGCCATATGGATTTTAATAACAATTGTTACTTTTGGAATTGGGTTTCTTTTTTATATATTTCGCACTTTACGCCTGTGCATTAACAAAACAGTAGTGGTGCCTTTATAGGAAAAATTAACACGCCAAAATAAGGGTTTGTCTTTTTATTATCCTACGTTAAGCATTAATAATGGTTACAAAATTAGAAGTGCTTTATTCTTGGCTATTGTTCCCAGTCTATGCTTGGCAGGGAACTAAAATTCGTGGCACGACACAGCGCATGAGCCCGCCGCCTCACAAAGGGTGTTTGCTCATAAAAGGAAACGCCAAAAAGCCTACACTCAATATATTATT
>NVRK02000119.1 GCA_002400845.2 Hyphomicrobiales bacterium | reverse complement strand
TATTTTACAGCAGTTACGCTATAGCCCAAATCACGGATCAATTTTACTAGCCCAGTTTGGTCTGGCAAGTGCAAAGCGCCAACTGCTAGAAAGACGTTACCTTTTTCAAGGTATGGTGCAGCGCGTGTTGCCATAATTTTATTACGGTTGATTATGAGTTGTTCTTCAAAGCGTTTGTTATCGCTAAGCGAGGATGTTTTTGGGGAGATGACTTTCATCAAGGGTTGAATTTTAGAAATATCACCTTCGATATAAAGTTGCTTTAAGGTTTCCATAACGTCTTTAATTTCATCGCCTAGATAAAGCGTTTCTTTAAGCGCTGAAATGTGAAACTCGCGGGGCATGTTTGCAATTGCTGAAAGTTGTTCTTCAACAGTTTCCAAGCCAATAATTTTCTTGCCAGCTTCCTTGGCTTTTTGCGCAAGTAGCTCGTCTAACACTGGTTTGCCAGATTTTTTTGCAGCGATCTCGCAAACTGGTATCGAGATTGTTGTGGCAACCAACCATGGGCGTAATTTTGTTGCAATGGCAAATGGAATGCCACGTGCTGTTATAGCAGGCTCTAACCGTTTCAAAGTTTCTGCATCTAGTAGATCGTTCAAACTTTCAGTTTTTAACATTGTTAAATGTTGAAGCTTAGCCATGGCAGCTTGTGCTTTGGCAGGGTCTAACGCATCGGTGTTTTCGACAATTAATAAATCTGTTTGGTTAAAAGCTAATAGACGTTTCCCCTCAAGTTTTGCAATTCTTTCATCTGCCATATGCATGGTGCCAAGCAAGTATGAAGTTGGAATGCCCGGCTTTTCAATTTTCCAAAAAACGCTATTACCGTTGATGATCTTGGCTGCATTTTCTTCGATAAGTTTTAGTGTGTCAGGATCATTTGCAGCATACTCAGCAATTAGGTTTTTGCCGCCGCAGCTTTGCTCATTTGTTGCTGTTGTATTTTTTGCATTTACTTTAGTCGCTTCGGCAATGGTCCATACGAACATTACGAATACTAAAAGCGAAAGACTTGCCATAAATAAAATGGCTTTATCTGCTGCATAATCTAGGGTGTTTGTTCTAATGGTAATTTTTTTCATAGATGAATTTTAAATTAAATAAATAATTTCTCAGTTAAGCAGTAGGGTAAATTTGGGGTTAATTTATGAGCTCTTCTTTAAGCTCTGGGATGGGCTTTTTCATAGATTTCAAACAGTCTGTCTGTATCCACACCTGTATATATCTGTGTGGTAGAAAGAGAGGCGTGGCCTAACAATTCTTGAATGGTGCGCAGATCGCCGCCATTGCCTAAAAGATGTGTAGCAAAAGAATGGCGCAAAGCGTGGGGGGTTGCTGTGTCTGGCAGTCCCAAGGCACCGCGTAATTTACGCATTTGACGCTGTATAATTTCTGCTCGTAATTGGCCACCTTTGGCGCCTCTAAATAAAGCTTCTTGTGCTTCTAAGTGATAGGGGCAAAGTTTTATGTATTCATTTATAGCATCACGCACGACCGCTAATAAGGGTATAAGGCGTGCTTTGTTTCCCTTACCTGTAATGGGTAGGGTGTTTCCGCTTTCTGCAATTACGGCAGGGGTCAGTGAAAGGGCTTCGCCTATGCGCAAACCACAGCCATAAAGCAAAGATATTACTGCGACATCGCGCGCCGCAATCCACGGTTCTTCGCGCATTTGCGTTGCTGTGTTTGTAAGTAATATTGCTTTTGAAACGTTGATCGGCTTTGGCAAGGTTTTAGGTTGCTTGGGTGCTCTAATTGCGGCTACGCCAGCAGAAGATGCCAAGCCTTTTTTTTCTAAAAATCTAATGAACGATCTAATGCCAGCAAGGCCGCGTCCAAGCGTTCTTGCACCAGCGCCACCGCGGCGGCGTTCGGCTAGAAACCCACGCAAGTCTGAGGGTTTTAAATTACTGATGTCTTTTAAGCTTGTCGGGCCACCCACATAGGCTGTCATAAAGGTTAGGAATTGGCGTAGATCACGCTCATAAGCTTCAACGGTTTTCTCTGCCATACGGCGTTCATTTGCAATTGCATTTAGCCAATCGGTACGGTGCTTGGCAATTTGCGATGTGCAGATGATTAGCAGTTGGTTTTGCCCGTGATTAATATGCGTGTTCAATTTAAAAATCCGTGCCAGGTTTTATATATAGGTTCTAATTATTTTGACCCTGACACAGTTTGGTTATTGAAGAATGAACAGGGATCAATTGGTTAGTTTAGGCCGCCTGTTCTCAGCAAGTGCTTGGCGCAAAATTTGATAGGCTGATGATATGAACAGGCCAGCCATTATGATTGCGACGATTAAATCTGGCCATGCAGTCGCTGTGCCCCAAATGCCAATTGCTGCAATCATAACAGCAACATTGCCAATTGCATCGTTTCGTGAACAAAGCCAAACGGAGCGTACATTTGCGTCGCCATCTTTATATGCCACTAGAATTAAGACGCTGGCAACGTTGGCGAGTAAGGCTAAAAAACCGATTATGCCCATGGTTTGTGCTTCTGGCAGTTGGGTGAAATATATGCTCCATATGGTGGAAACAAAAACCCAAATACCCATGGCAAATAGACTAATGCCTTTGAACAATGCCGCACTGCTTCGGACCTTTAGGCTTGAGCCAATGACTGCTAAAGATATGCCGTAGGTTAGGCTGTCTCCTAAAAAATCTAACGCATCTGCTTGCAGCGAGCGCGAATTTGCTTGGTGACCAGCGGTCATTTCTACAATGAACATAATCGCGTTAATTGCTATGACTAGCCAAAGACGTGATTTGTAGGCACTGCTTGCCCCATCAAAATTTACGTTGTGGTGCTGACAGCCAAGGCCGTTATTGTTGCTGCTGTGGTCGTTATGGTCGTGTGACTCGCTCATTTAAAAATATCCATTTAAAATGTCTTTTGAATTACTTGTTCAGTCCCATTCTAATTGCTATAGTAGCTATAGGTTCAAGAGGTATTTTATGTTTTCTATCGGCAAGCTGTCTAAGCGTACAAATGTTAAAGTTGTCACCATTCGGTACTATGAGAGAATGGGGCTTATGACAGAGCCTGACAGGAATGAAGGCAATCAGCGTGTTTATGATCGTGAGGCGCTTGAAAGGCTTAGCTTTATAAAACATGCGCGTGACTTGGGGCTTTCGATAGAGATAATACGTGAATTGATCGTTCTAAACGAAACACCAGATATGCCGTGTGAAGAAGCGCATAAAATTGCCAATGCGCATTTGGAAGAAATAGAAAAGCGCATTGCGCATTTGAAAACACTTAAAAAAGAATTGATGCGCATTACCACACACTGTCATGCCGACCATATTGGCGCGTGCTATGTTATTAAGTCACTTTCAGATCATGGCTTGTGTGGCAGTGAGCATGATTAGAATAGTAGGCCTGAGCGGTTAAAGCTTAAGGCCGTTATTTTTTACATGTTGGTTCATGCTGTCCATAATTTTAGGTATATTCTTTTCAATAATTTGCAACATTTTTGGCATCGCTTGTTTCGTTATTCTAGGAACAATAGTATCTAATTTTCTCCCAGCTGGCGACACTTTAAACTTCAGGATCGCTTCCATTTCATCTGCCGTAAAATGTTGAGCGTATATTTCGGGCAAGTCGTACATGACTTCTGCGATTAGTTTTTTTTGTTGATTAATCATATGTAGTTTTAGACTGCTAATGACCTTTGATGATATTTTTGGATTCTGTCGATTAATGTTCTTAACAAATGGGTTCCATATCATAGCTGTCATTTTTATTACAAAATCAGTAGGGATTGTCTCTGCAATTAGTTTTTCTGCAATTTTAATTCTGTTTTCAGGTGTGTCTTCAAGTGCAGAAGCAAAGTTGGCAAATGTTAGAAACATTATTGCAGTAAGTGGTAAAAATGTTTTTTTCATAAGTGTTTCCATTTGCTAAAATTAGATGGGCTGGCAGTTA
Source organism: Hyphomicrobiales bacterium (assembly GCA_002400845.2). GTDB lineage: Bacteria > Pseudomonadota > Alphaproteobacteria > Rhizobiales > Rhizobiaceae > Salaquimonas. The sequence goes on along the minus strand of NVRK02000119.1, from coordinate 9,689 downwards.
GTATATGAAGCTTTAATATACAGCTTTTGATTGAAGCTAACTAGCCGTTAATTTTAGTAGTAATAATTATTTTAGACCATTACCCTAATTGAGATTCGATTTTTAAGGTTTTATTTTGAGCGCAACAGTTTCAGTTCTTTTACCCATTCCAGCAGAGCGGCCTTATACGTATGGCGTGCCTGAAGGCATGGTGCTGAGTGCGGGTGATTATGTGCAAGTGCCGCTTGGTCCACGCAAAGTTGCGGCAATTGTGTGGGACAGCGAACAACAAGACAAAGTCGAGCCTAAAAAACTGCGTGAAGTAATTTCTAAATTTGATTGTCCGCCATTGTCTGCTGAGGCGCGAAAATTTATTGATTGGGTTGCAACTTATACATTATCGCCGCCCGGCATGGTTGCTAAAATGGTGTTGCGAGCACCGGGGGCTCTTGATCCGTTGCCTGCGACGCAAGCGGTTCGATATGCTGGGAAAGAGCCTGAAAAACTTACCGATGCTAGAAAGCGCATTTTAGAATTAACCAGAGAAGGCATGGCTTGGACTAAATCGGGTCTGTCTCATGCGGCTGGTACATCTGCCTCTGTAATTAATGGTCTGATTAAGCAAGGTGTTTTAAAGGGCGTTGAAATTCCAGCTGGCCCTGTGGTGGCTTTGCCTGACCCAGAATATTTTCAGCCAAAATTAGAGCATGAGCAAATTGATGCTTCTGACCATCTTATTAAAATGGCGGCAGATGGCACATTTTGCGTCGCGCTTTTAGATGGTGTTACAGGTTCTGGTAAAACAGAGGTTTATTTTGAAGGCGTTGCTGAAGCGATTAAACAAGGCAAGCAGGTTTTAATTCTGCTGCCAGAAATTGCGCTTACCTCTAGTTTTTTAGATCGGTTTGAAAAGCGCTTTGGCGTTAGGCCGGGTGAGTGGCACTCTGATGTTTCCCCTAAAAAACGTGAACATTTGTGGCGCCAATTGGCAACGGGCGAAGTGCGCGTTGTCGCAGGTGCAAGATCTGCTTTGTTTTTACCGTTCAAAGAGCTTGGCTTAATTGTTGTCGATGAAGAACACGATAGCGCTTATAAACAAGAAGACCGCGTTTATTATCATGCGCGTGATATGGCGGTGGTTAGAGCCAATATTGCTAATATTCCAATTGTCTTGGCGTCTGCCACGCCTTCTATCGAAAGCCGTGTAAATGCAGATAGAGGGCGCTACACTTATCTACGCATGGAAAACAGATATGGTGGCGCGACACTTCCAGAATTGAAAACCATTGATTTGCGTAAAAATCCGCCACCAAAAGGTTCGTTCATATCGCCGATTTTGGTGGAAGCGATGGACGAAGCGCTGAAAAATAAAAAACAGTCTTTGTTGTTTTTAAACCGTCGTGGTTATGCGCCGCTAACGCTTTGTCGTGTGTGTGGGCATCGGTTCGAGTGCAATAGTTGTTCTACGTGGTTGGTCGAACATCGCTTTAGGCGGCAATTGCAATGTCACCATTGTGGTCATAACGAGCCAACGCCAGAAGCGTGCCCTTCTTGCGGCACGTTGGATCATCTGGTGGCTTGTGGGCCTGGGGTGGAGCGCCTTGCAGAAGAAGTTGTTGGATTGTTCCCAGATGCGCGCACTTTGATTTTGTCTTCTGATTTATCTGGTGGTGTTAAGCGGTTGCGCTTGGAGCTAGATGCCATTGCCAAAGGCGAGGTTGATATTGTTGTTGGTACGCAATTGGCGGCAAAGGGACATAACTTTCCACTTATGACTTGTGTGGGTGTGATAGATGCAGATTTGGGTCTAGCCAATGGCGACCCACGTGCAGCAGAGCGCACTTTTCAATTGCTATCACAAGTAACAGGACGTGCAGGCAGAGCTGGCGGCGATAGTGTTGGTTATTTGCAAACCTATCAAGCCGAACATCCAGTATTACAAGCCATTGCATCTGGTGATCGTGAAGCCTTTTATGAACGCGAAATTGCAGGACGTGAAGCTTCGCGCTTGCCGCCATATGGAAGGTTAGCCGCGATCATTGTTTCAGCGAGTTCGAAGAGTGAGGCAGAAGGGTATGCGCGCGCTATTCGAAGAGCGGCACCAATGGCGCAGGGTATTTCTATTTTAGGGCCAGCAGAAGCGCCCATTGCGGTTGTTCGTGAGCGCTATAGATTTAGATTGTTGGTGCATGGCGAATTAGGCGTTTCACTACAGCCTTGGCTTAGAAAGCTTTTTGCCGCGGCGCCAAAAGTACGTGGCAGCATACGTGTGAACTTAGATGTAGATCCGCAAAGCTTTTTATAATCCAATTTGCCAAAGATTTCCTTACTTAACGTGACGTTGCGGTGTGTGAAAAATTCAACTAGAATGTTACGTATTGGTAAATAAAATTTAGGTTGGGGCTTATGGATTTTATACCGCAGTTTTTGCTCGACTATCAGCCGAGCATCGTTCCGCTGCTCACTATGCTTATAGGATTGTTGTATTTTTCAGTGCCGCAAGTAGCACTAAGGCATATTGGTGTCTTGCCTGTGAGCAATCATCCTGAAGCATTTGGTGAGGGACGTTCCACTTTTTCAGGTTTTTTAATATTATTAGGTGCTTTGTGCTTTTTTACTAAAGAGCCAATATTGATATTTGTCTTGGGGCTTGCTTGGGGCGTTGCCGCTTTTGGTAAGTTGCTTCAAATTTTTGCTGATGGTGCAAGAGAGCGTTCTGTGTTCATTCGGTTCGCACTCGCGCTGTTTTTCTCTGCGATTTGTATTGCAAATTCTGGTCTGCCTACTTTTAGCACAAATTTAGATATTGCTTTGGTCAATGTAATCGCTTCGGTCAGCGCATTTTTAACATTGTGCCTTGGCTTATTATGTTTATTTGCACCTAGCTTTGCAGGAAGCCTAATGCGGTTGCGCAGTAATGTCGTTGTTGAAGGTGCCATTGGCGAAATTAGGGGTAATGTTGCAGGATTTTATATTGCGACTTCATTGGCTGTATTATTCATTGGCGGAACACATTCAATCGTCGCCTTAGGGCTGTGCTGGTTAATGACAGCATTTGGCCGTATGGTATCTATGTTATCTGACAAAGCAAATAATGTGTATAATTGGGTGTCTTTATTGGTTGAGTTGTTGCTGGCGGCTTTGCCATTATCTATTGCGTTTGGGGTGTTGTAATCCGTATCTTAATTCTTGATGTTGATTACTTAATATTAAACCCAACACGCAGGCCACCCCAATGGCTGCCATGCACATAAATTGGTGCCGATAAATCTTTCATCAATGTGAATGTCTGTCCGCCCATGTCTCTTCTATAGGTTTGCAATAAAAATGGCTGAATATTTCTGCCTGCGGCAAGCCCTGTGCGATCATTAAACAATCGTCTGTTACGGCAATTGGCGGCATTCCAAACTGGGTCTGCGGTTTGTGGCTTAGAGTATTTGTCATTATGTGTAGGCAGATAGCCATTGCGATCTACTGCGGCACAAAATGCAATTCTTGGATCTACTTCAAGAAAGGCTTCTTGAATTTGCGGCATTAGTCTGTCTGTTAGATAAGAAAAATTGGTGGTCACTTGCTCTGGGTTTGAGCCTGGTACAGCTCTGTAATCTTCATCGAATAAATCGGCTAGTGAAATTGTTCCTTCATCAATAGCGGCTTCAAACAGTTCAGCAACGATTTTAGCCTGTGCAATGCAATGCTGAATAATCGGCGTGTCTTCGGTTTCGATGCCACTTTGCTCAATTAGTAATATCATTTCTTCTGTAAAGGTAACTAAGCTTTCAAACTTGGTGGAGGTATTGGCTAATTCAGCGGCATTTTGTTTTGCTTTTTGATCTAACTCGCGCATGGTGTCAGCTGTCCATGTGCACACCTCTACATTTTCGGCGATGGGCGCGGTAATCTCATTAATAGAATTGGTCAAAATTTCCACTTGTTTGCCAAATTCTCTAAATTTTGAAAACTCTTCATCAATTTTGCTAGTTCTTAGTTTCGCTTCTTCTGCAAGCTTGCTGTTCTTTTCGCCGTGTTTCACAAGGTCTTGAACTGTTGTTGTTAAAGAGTCTATTTGTTGGTTGATGTCTTTTGAGACAGTGGCGGTTTGAATCGCTAGTTCGCGAATGGAATCAGCGACAATGCCAAAGCCTTTGCCTGCATCGCCTGCGCGTGCTGCCATTATGCCTGCATTGATTGCTAACATTTGCGTCTCTGTCGCAATTTTTTGGATCGCATGTGAGAAGCCCTGAACTTGTGTCAGTTTATGATTTACGCCTTTAAATTCTGAATTTACAGATTCTGCAGAACTTGCCATCGCGCTTATATCGTTAGAGGCACTGGTAAAAATTGCTTCTACTGAAGATGTAGAGTCTCTAAGCCCGTCTTTAACGCTACTGGCTATTGCGGTTACGTTTTCGACGATCCGCGTGATTTGCGTATTTGTGTCGGTTACTTTTTCTATTGAAGTTAATAATGAGGAAAATGCAGTAGCTTTAGTCGAAAGGTCAGTCGCAACATCGCCTACTACCCCAGAAGCATCAACAATATTCATGGACAACTCGCCAATACGACTGCCTACATGGGTAATCGCATGTGTGAGTTTTTCATGTGAATTAGTATCAGTATTTTCTACTAATTTAATATTTTGAGTTTCGGTATCAGTTGCTTTTGTTTGTAAAGCATACTGTTCCTGTGCGTTGGACATTCTATCTGACATATTAATTGAGCCCTATCTGACATATTAATTGAGCCTAAGAAGCTATCTTTTGTTTATTATTATAGGTGTAGGTTGCCCCAAGCTTGTGCAATCGTGAGTATAATATGCGATATAGTGGGTATATACTTGAGCCTTTAGACTAAAGTATAATCTATGTGTAAAATTGACTGTTTTATATTAGTAAATAATCAATTGTTAAAGATAAATCAGGTCTGATCTGATGGTAGTTGGTAACGGTGATAGGGATTATTCTTTGTAAATCTTACACTGGGGCATAATTATTTGCCTATTGATTTGCCCATTGAATAGTTTTTTAACTAAAAATAATTAGTAAATTAGTTTAATAAAATTGACAGGCATTGAGTAGATTAGTTCACTTATTGGCTAGTTTTACTGAATTAATGCATTTTGAGGTGTGCCCTGCGACAATCGTGACCTGTTTGTAGACTATTTAACGACATTCTATGTGTTGCGACTCTTAAATCACTGTGCTACTTGAACCCCGTCCACATGGATATTTTATATCTTTGTGTGACTAAAACGAAAAAAGATTCATTAGTTCAACGCCTTGGCTAAAAAGCTTGGTTTTTGAACTTATATTTGGGACTGTTTGTACATTGGCTAATTCTGCCTCTTCAACTTCAGGTATTACTGGACGCTATGCTAGCGCTCTTTTTGAGCTGGCTTTGGCTGAAAAGAAACTTGGCCCTGTTGAAAAAGACCTCGTTCGTTTTGACAAGTTATTGTCAAGTTCTACGGATTTGCAGCGTCTTGTGACTTCTCCGGTGTTTTCTGCGGACCAACAGCTGGATGCTGTTTCGGCAGTTCTTACTAAAACTAAAATTACAGGTCTGGTGGGCAATTTTGTTCGCACAGTCGCTTCGAACGGACGTTTGTTTGCAATGTCGGGCATGCTTTCAGCATTTCGTGCATTTCTTGCTGAACATAAAGGCGAAGTTACTGCAGATGTAACAGTTGCCAGCGCGTTAAGTGCTGCACAGACCAAAGAATTGAAGGCAGCACTGAAGAGTGTTGTCGGCAAGAACGTTGCGATAAATGCAACGGTCGATCCGTCGTTATTAGGCGGTATGATTGTTAAGGTTGGCTCACGCCAAATTGATACATCGCTTCGTACTAAATTATCTTCGCTCAAGCTATCGCTCAAAGAGGTCAGCTAAATGGACATTCGTGCAGCAGAAGTTTCTGCAATACTAAAAAATCAAATCAAGAACTTTGGCAAGGAAGCGGAAGTTTCTGAAGTAGGTCAAGTTCTTTCAGTGGGCGATGGTATCGCTCGTGTTTATGGCCTAGACAATGTTCAGGCTGGTGAGCTCGTAGAGTTTCCAGGCGGCATTACTGGTATGGCCCTAAACCTTGAAACCGACAATGTTGGTGTTGTGCTTTTCGGTGATGACCGTGGCATTAAAGAAGGCGATACAGTAAAGCGTACAGGCTCTATTGTTGATGTGCCAATTGGTAAAGAATTGCTGGGTCGCGTTGTTGATGCGCTTGGTAATCCTATTGATGGCAAAGGCCCACTTAAAGCTAAGCAACGTGCTGTTGTGGACGTGAAAGCGCCAGGTATTATTCCTCGTAAATCAGTTCATGAACCAATGGCGACTGGCCTTAAAGCGATTGATGCTTTGATCCCAGTTGGTCGTGGTCAACGTGAATTGATTATTGGTGACCGTCAAACAGGTAAGACTGCTATCATTCTTGATACATTCCTTAACCAAAAACCGGTTCATGATTCAGGCGCAGAGAACGACAAGCTATACTGCATTTATGTAGCGATTGGTCAAAAACGTTCTACTGTTGCTCAGTTCGTTAAAATTCTAGAAGAACGCGGCGCGTTGGAGTATTCCATCATTGTTGCAGCTACCGCTTCTGATCCTGCTCCTATGCAGTTCTTGGCTCCGTTTGCTGCTTGTGCAATGGGTGAATATTTCCGCGATAATGGTATGCATGCGCTTATTGCATACGATGATTTGTCGAAACAAGCTGTTGCTTACCGTCAAATGTCACTTCTACTGCGTCGTCCTCCTGGACGTGAAGCTTATCCTGGTGATGTTTTCTACCTTCACTCTCGTTTGCTTGAGCGTTCAGCTAAGTTGAACGAAGATAATGGTTCTGGTTCTTTGACTGCTTTGCCAGTTATTGAAACACAGGGTAATGACGTGTCTGCGTTTATTCCGACCAACGTGATTTCAATCACAGATGGTCAGATTTTCCTAGAAACTGACTTGTTCTTCCAAGGTATTCGTCCTGCGGTTAACGTTGGTCTATCGGTTTCACGTGTTGGTTCTGCTGCGCAGATCAAAGCGATGAAACAGGTTGCGGGTTCTATTAAAGGCGAGCTTGCTCAATATCGTGAGATGGCTGCTTTTGCTCAGTTCGGTTCTGATCTTGATGCTTCTACTCAGCATTTGCTGAACCGTGGTGCGCGTCTTACAGAATTGCTTAAACAAAATCAGTTCTCTCCATTGAAAACTGAAGAGCAAGTTGTTGTAATTTACGCTGGTGTGAATGGCTATCTTGATAAGATTGAAGTGACACTTGTTGGTAAATTCGAAACGGGTCTACTTTCACTTCTTCGCAGCAAGCATCAGTCTTTGCTTGATACAATTCGCGATGAAGCTAAATTGTCCGATACTTCAATTGATAAGCTTAAAGCTGTAATCGAAGGCTTTGTAAAAAGCTTCGTGTAACAAATCGAAAGTGACAAGGTAAAGCATAATGGCTTCACTTAAGGATCTTAAAAGCAGGATCGCCTCCGTTAAGGCGACGCAAAAAATCACCAAGGCCATGCAAATGGTTGCGGCGGCTAAGTTGCGTCGCGCTCAAGAAGCTGCTGTGCAAGCGCGTCCTTATTCGGCGCGTATGGCTGCTGTATTGGGCAATTTGGCGAAAACAATGGAAGGTGCTGAAAATGCACCTCGATTGTTGGCTGGTACTGGTAAAGACGATGTACATCTGCTTGTTGTGGCAACTGCTGAGCGTGGGCTTTGCGGTGGTTTTAACTCTTCAATTGCTAAAATGGCGCGTATTAAAGCGCGCGCATTAATAGCTGCTGGCAAAGAAGTTAAAATCTATTGCGTTGGCAAAAAGGGCTACGATGCTCTTAAAACTGAATTTGGCAATGTTATTGTTGAAAAAGTTAGCTTTCGTTCAGTCCGTCATATCTCATTCACAGAAGCGTCTATCGTTGGTAGTCGTGTCTTGGAAATGTTTGAGGATGGAGAATTTGATGTTTGCACGTTGTTCTATTCGGAATTTCAATCAATAATGAGCCAAATTCCGACTGAGCAACAATTGGTTCCTGCTGCTATCGCCATAAGCGATAACACTGATGACGATGCAGCCGATGTTGCATATGATTACGAGCCAGATGAAGAATCTATTTTGGGCGATCTATTGCCGCGCAATATTTCAGTTCAGGTGCTGCGTGCATTGCTAGAAAATGGCGCTTCTGAACAGGGCGCTCGTATGAGTGCTATGGATAATGCAACGCGTAATGCGGGCGAAATGATCGATAAATTGACGCAAACGTATAACCGTAGGCGTCAAGCTCAGATCACTAAAGAATTGATTGAAATTATTTCGGGCGCAGAAGCGCTCTAGGTTTGGAGAAGTATGATGGCTAAAGCTGTTACAAAGGCAACTGCTACGAAGGCACCTGTTAAAAAGGTGGCGGCAAAAGCTGTTGCTAAGAAAGCGCCTGCTAAAAAATCAGTTGCAAAAAAGGTCGCTGTTAAAAAATCTGTACCTCTTAAAGGTGCAACTGGTAAAGTTACGCAAGTAATTGGCGCTGTTGTTGATGTGCAATTTACTGGAAATCTACCAGCGATTTTGGACGCACTGGAAACAGACAACCACGGTAACCGTCTTGTTCTAGAGGTTGCACAGCACATTGGCGAAAATACTGTTCGTACAATTGCGATGGATGCGACTGAAGGTCTTGTTCGTGGTCAACCGGTTAAAGATACTGGCAAACCTATTGAGGTGCCAGTTGGTGAAGAGACTTTGGGTCGTATCATCAACGTTATTGGCGAGCCAGTAGATGAGCTTGGTCCTATTAACGCAAAATCAGTACGTGGTATTCACCAACCTGCACCTGCATATGTAGAGCAATCTACAGAATCAGAAATTCTTATCACAGGTATTAAAGTTATCGATCTGTTAGCGCCTTACGCTAAAGGTGGTAAAATTGGTCTGTTTGGTGGTGCTGGTGTTGGTAAAACAGTTTTGATTATGGAATTGATTAACAACGTTGCTAAAGCACACGGCGGATATTCTGTATTTGCTGGTGTTGGCGAACGTACGCGTGAAGGTAACGATCTGTATTACGAAATGATCGAATCTGGCGTGAACGTTGACCCTAGAGAGAACAATGGTTCTGCTAAGGGTTCAAAAGCTGCACTTGTTTACGGTCAAATGAATGAGCCTCCTGGCGCGCGTGCGCGTGTTGCTCTTACTGGTCTTACAATTGCGGAAGATTTCCGTGATAAAGGTCAAGACGTTCTATTCTTTGTAGATAACATCTTCCGCTTTACGCAAGCGGGTTCTGAGGTGTCTGCGCTTCTAGGTCGTATTCCTTCTGCTGTGGGTTATCAGCCTACTTTGGCTACCGACATGGGAACCATGCAAGAGCGTATTACAACAACAACCAAAGGTTCTATTACATCAGTGCAAGCTGTTTATGTTCCTGCGGATGATTTGACTGACCCTGCACCTGCTACAACATTTGCGCATTTGGACTCCACTATCGTATTGTCACGTCAAATTGCAGAGCTTGGTATTTACCCTGCTGTTGATCCTCTGGACTCAACTTCTCGTCAACTTGATCCTAAAATTGTTGGTATTGAGCATTATGAAGTTGCACAAGGCGTTCAGCGTACTTTGCAACGTTATAAAGAGCTTCAAGATATTATTGCAATCTTGGGTATGGATGAGTTGTCTGATGAAGATAAATTGACTGTAAACCGTGCACGTAAGATTC
>NVRK02000118.1 GCA_002400845.2 Hyphomicrobiales bacterium | reverse complement strand
ATTAAAATGTTTTACCTTTGGTCACTTAAAAAAATCTAACCGCCCACAGCCATTAACTGCAGGCGGTAAATTGAGTATCTAAAACGGAACGTTTAAAGAAACCGACCCGCTATAGGAGCGATACTCATTAGAGCCCAGCCCACCAGCATCTCCGCTTATAGAAAGCTTGGCATTGGATTGTAATTTAAAGTCTATACCGCCAGAAACTCTTGCCGAACTTTGGTCGCTTAAATCAGGTAATGAAGTGCTTGCGGCAACGCTTTGGTTAGAAAAATCATATTCCCATTTTGCCGCAACCCATGGCTGAACAGTGCCATTGTTGTGTGGCATCGCATCGAAAAGTATTTTTGGACCAACCGACAAACGGCCCGTGCGTATGTTGCGCGAGGCATGCACAACCGATGCGCTATCTGTATAGGCGTCTTGATTTTCGGACCCATACAAAAAGCTGATTGTCGGCATGAACGTATAATTGGCTTGTTTGATTGAACCCACCAAATTAGCGGCGGCGGTAATTCTACTGGCGTCAAATGAGCCACTTACCGCGCCAGATTTATTGTCATAGTCACTGCGCGTATAAGCAATCATGCCATCAAGCATAAGCGTGTCAGATAGTTTTTTACCGCCATAAATACCTACGTGATAGCCCACAGCATCAAAACTACCAGCATTCGAATTGACCACGGTAGAAAAATTTGCTTTGCCATATCCAGCCAAAACGCCAAATATTGTATTTGGTGATATTAGTTTATCAGCGCCCACTAACAGGTCTACTGTACGACCAGAAAATGAAGAATTGTCTGCGCCAAACCAAGCGCCAGTTCCTTTAATCCAATAATTAACAGAACCAATAGTTTGCGAAGTGTCAGCATCGGCTAAGTTATTTACCGCTTCTGCTGATGCGTTGTTTTCAGCGCCGCCATTGCCATATTGTAGCAAAAAGCCATTTTCGGTAACTTGCTGAGTGGGAGCCGCACCATTCAATCTGTCGGTTACATTTTGCGACACTGCTTTAGACATATTGCTTGTTTGGCTGTTTATAATAAGTGGCGCAATTGCAGATGTTTGTGCATCTAAATCTACGTCTGGCAATGGAGGGGTTGCAGGCACGCAATTAAATACGACCGTCCATTTGTCAGCTGTTCTGAATGAGGCTACTTGGAGGTCTACGACCGAACTAACAAAATCTTCAGGCACAAGAAAAGGACCGTATGTTCCAGATTCGGTAATATCTATTTTTGGAAAAAAAACAAATTTGCCAGAAACATTATCATGAACTTTTAATTTAAAATAACTCTTACGTTTAGGCGCTGTATCAGGCGCTGTAAGTGTATATGCAATAGAATCTCCTGCATCAAACAGTCCCTCTAATTGCGCTGTAGGGCCAGGCCCTGCTATTATCGTTTTGCCATTATTTAAAATACACGCATTTTTGTGCTCAGTTTGTACCTTAGCCTGAACTGAATTTACAGATTTATAATTTGCCGAAGCAAGTGTCGTAAGCGCAATAAGCGCCAAAGATTTGAATATACGCATTTTATGATTATTCCCCATAACCCATTTAGCCATTTTGGTTCAGCAACTTTTCACGAACCAAAATGCAATTTGGATATAATCATACAGCGCTACAGTATTGGCAACTGTACAGGTGTATAGGGGGAGTTTTTCCCAGTAAAAATTCGATCAGTTTAGGAAGGACGCTATCGAACGTGTAATTAGCATGTATGTGTGCATAATTATGGGCCAAAATAGTATCTGGCCAGCACAGCGCCAGCCAGATAAATTCAAATTCTAGCTAAGTTTATTCAACCGTGCCAATAGCGCAGATGTATCCCATCTATTGCCGCCCATGCTTTGAACGTCTTTATAATATTGATCGATCAATGCTGTGCCAGGTAGCGAAGCGCCATTGCTGTTTGCTTCTTCTAAGCAGATCGCAAGGTCTTTGCGCATCCAGTCAATTGCAAAACCGTGATCGTATTCGCCCGCAATCATGGTTTTATAACGGTTTTCCATTTGCCAAGAACCAGCCGCACCTTTTGAAATAACCTCAATAACAGCTTCAACATCTAGGCCCGCTTTTTGCGCCATGTGAATGCCTTCACTTAACCCTTGCACAAGGCCAGCGATACAAATTTGGTTTACCATTTTAGTGAGTTGTCCAGCACCGATGGGGCCCATAAGGCCAACCATTTTTGCATAACATTCGATAACTGGTTTTGCTTTGTTGAATACGGTTTTACTACCGCCAACCATAACAGTAAGCGCGCCACTTTCTGCGCCAGCTTGTCCGCCTGACACGGGTGCATCTAAAAATGAGAACCCAGCTTTCTTTGCGGCCTTGCCTAATTCGCGCGCAACGTTTGCAGAGGCTGTGGTGTTGTCGATAAATATCGCGCCTTTTTTAACAGTTTCAAAAGCGCCATTTTTACCAGTGGTAACAGAGCGCAAGTCATTGTCATTGCCAACACAGCAAAATACAAAATCTGCATTTTTGGCAGCGCTTGCAGGGGTGGCGGCGGCCTTGCCATTAAATTTCTTCGCCCATTTTTTGGCTTTCGCACCTGTGCGATTATAAACGGTTACGTCATGTCCTGCCTTTGCAAGATACCCAGCCATTGGGTACCCCATGACACCCAATCCAATAAATGCTACTTTAGCCATCTTTAGTCCCTTAAAAAATATTACGCGCCTAATCAATAATGCAGATCACTCCAAAAATGCCTGCGCATTCATTGTGTATCATAAATTGTGTATCATAAATTGTTTAAGGTGCAAAAATAAATAAAGGGCTTACTTAAAATACGTAAAATTAACATAGCCAATTAAAGTGGCTATACCTAAAATTACAGCTATAAATATCAATGGAGCTAAAAATCCACCGATCATGCCAAGCCGTTCTAACCAAATAATAGGGCGCTTGGCGATGTGTTTTTCGCCATGTGTTATTTCAATATCGGGTTCTTCAAAATTTTGGTGTTTAGCAATTGGGTTCATTACATGCACTAAGATCGTCGGTATCGTAACAAACAAAAATGCGGCAACCGCAACGCCAAAGGCCATAACCGTATAAATGTCAAAATAGCTATTGTGACCAAATAGAATAAAATACCAAAACCCAAGGGCCAATAACCCAACGCTGATTAGTATGCCAATACTAGCGACAGGCGTAACAGAAACCTTTTCTCCGCATCCCTCGCATTCATGTTGAATGACAGAATTATAAATCTGTAGACTTCGCGAAACGGGAAAAAGCTTTTCTTCACCGCACTGCTTACACTTTCTAATCTTTGGCATGTTCACTATTTTCTTTTAAACTAGATTCATTTTCCAAGGCCGCATTCTTCTCTTATTGCTTTCACCCCAATGGCTGTGCGCTGAGTGTCAAAATCGTAAACTCTTTCGCCATCTTTGTTAATGATTATGATTTTACGAGCGGCAGATAAAGCATTAAGGTCAGATTTTCGACTGCTAAATTTTCCTAGCCAAGCACCACTTCCATCTGGCAAGTCTGAAACAAAATAAGCGTCCCAAGGCACAATATGTGTCACGCCATCTTTTAGTTTAAAAACCAACCTAAGTTTGGCCTCTTCACCGTCTACGGCATATAACCTTGGTAAGGAAATTGCTGAAAATTTTGCACGTAAGAAACTGGATCTATTTTTTATTTTGTTGCAATTAAATTCCATGCCCAGTTCATTTTTTTTTACGAACATTCTGGCATAAGGATTGCCACGCGGATCTAAACCTCTGTTCGTCATCCAAGCATTGTCTTGGGCAAATGCGGTTGTGCCAGCAAATACGGTGAAAATTCCAAAAGTTGCGTTTATAAAAGGCTTCATAAATTTAATCCTTTAGCCTCTTCCATCAGCGACTGCATTTGGGGTGGCAAAGCCATGAAAAACTTCATCGTCGTTCAAACTACCTCGGGGCGTTGACGTAGCTTGAACGACAGATGCTTTCTTTTGTCTTTTTGTCGAAGATACAACACTAGAAGACTACGATGTTGGTGAACAAGCAGACAAAAAGAAAACACATAAGATGATGAAGTATTCCAAATTGAAAAGGCTATCTAAAGCAAGTCAATTTAGTAAGTTGGCCATACTACTTGGCAACCTTTGCCAGGGTTAGCTCTTCTACATCTGTCCACTACAAATTTGTTGGCTTTGTTTTGAGTGCTGTGTGAATGGATTGTCCAAGCGCAATGCGCGCCGCCTGGAATCATCGCAAATGCTTGGTATTTATGGCCACTTTTAGCTTGTCTAAGTCCAGCACTACATTTTGGATTGCTAATGGAGGCAGCTTGTGCCGGCTGGCTTGAAACGGTCATGAATGTTGCCGAAACTGTTAGGCTCGCTATTGCCGTTGCACATAATAGTATTTTTTTCATTGGAGTGTCCCATTTGTAATTTGTTTTTCAAGCCTACTAGACCAATATAATTTGGGCCAGTAGTACAGATGTACTAGTGTGCGGATATAGTTTGATCCGTTAGGGTATTTATTTTTGGGTGGAGTTTTTAAGTGAATTCAATTTTTAACACCAAGGTAGATTTTCAAGCCGATAGAGCGCGTTTATTTGCACGTGCGCCTAAGAAAATATTGCTTGGGCATATCGCGTCTGTGTGCGTATTAATTTATTTAGCGTACGATGTGCTGGCTCTGCATTGGCTTGTATTATGGGGCACATGGGAAATTATTGTTACGCCTTCAATGCTATTTGTTTTGGGTAAGCAAGTCGACAATATGGAGCAAAACGGGCTTGATTTAGACCAGTGGCAAAGTAAACTTTATATGCTTTTTGCAGTTGTTGGTCTTAGTTGGGGCACTTTTGTGGCCTTTGGATTAGATGTACAAAACCCTGCGCATTTTTCTATTCAAATGGCAATTGTTGCCGGGGCATCTGCTTCAGCAGCGCGTTCACTTGGTGTTTTTAAATTTTCATTTTTCTATTATGAATTTCCATTCGCTGGCTTAGTCGCAATTCGAATTTTCATGCTGGGTGGGGACTTTGTTTTGTTGGGCGTTTTAGTGATAATTTTTATCATTTTGATGTGCGGTCTTGCAAATGATACCAGTGAAGAATTGTCAGATTATCTAGCAACAAAACTAGATAATCTCGAACTTGCTGAAAAGTACAAAGTAGCCGCAAAAGAAGCAGAGCTGGCAAACACTGCGAAGACCCAATTTTTGGCTCAAGCAAACCATGATCTGCGCCAACCAATACATGCCATTGGGTTGCTAACCGAATGCTTGCGCGATCAAAAATTAAACAAAGAAGGTAGACAAATATTAGAAACGATCGATACTTCCGTTGAAGATTTGTCCCATCTATTTAAATCTCTACTCAATATAACATCGCTAGAGTCTGGTGTCTTAAAGCCAAAGACGATAGCATTTTCACTAGATGAAGTTTTAAAACAAATAATACGCCAAGCACTGCCAGAAGCCGATGAATGTGGTTGCACTTTAAAAGTTGTGTCAACTTCAATTTGGGTGAAGACCGATAAAGCACTTTTGATTTCTATCCTTCAAAATTTGGTATTCAATGCGATAAAATATGCGCCAAATTCTAAAATTCTCATTGGCGCTCGCATTCAAAACGGCAAAGCTAATGTGTATGTTTTAGATCAAGGAATAGGCGTTCCAGAAAATTTACAGAAAACAATTTTTGATGAATTTGTACGCGCTAATCCAGATGGGCCAAATCGAGTTGAGGGGCTAGGGTTAGGGCTGTCCATTGTTTCAAGAACAGCTCATCTATTGGGCCTTAAAATTAATCTTAGTTCTACCGAAAATGTGGGCACTAAAATAAGTGTGTGTGAGATTGAAATTACCAAGCCGCAACCAAGTGTTGTCCAGGTGATATCAGCAATAAATAAATCTTCAAAAAAACGGGTGCTTATAATTGATGATAATAAGCAGGTATTAGAGGGCATGAAGCTGCTGATTGAAAAGTGGGGCTATGATGTTGAGGTGCAAAAACCTGATGCAAAACTGAATATGCCATTTGACATTCTTCTCATAGATTTTCATCTAAACGAAAAGCTAAACGGAATAGAGCTTGCTGCAAAGTTGCGCGAACAAACACAACGTAATTTTCCAACCGCCATCATAAGTGGCACAATGAATGCGCAGATGGAAAAGCTCGCAAAAAGTGAAGGGCATCTAACGTTGCAAAAACCTGTTGCTCCAATGCAATTGCGTTCGGTATTAATCGCTATGGCGGCTAAGTCGTCACCAGCTGGGTTAACCTCGTTAAATTAAGCCTTGCTGGGCGGCAATGGCAACAGCTGCTGAACGCGTAGAAACACCAAGTTTTTTAAACAGCCCAGAAATATGCGTGCGCACTGTATTTGGAGAAATATCTAAATCTCGGGCAATTTCTTTATTGGTTTTACCTTGTCCAAGTAACAATAAAATATCAACATGGCGCGGCGGTAGGCGTGCAAAATCATTTTGATACATATGCAAGCCGCTTGTATCAGCATCCAAACAAATAACAGTTTCACCTTGTGTTATTTTTTCTATTGCACGTACCATTTCATCTGGTGGAACCGATTTCGAAATAAACCCATTAGCGCCAGCACTCATAATATCGTTAGCCACGCTTTCTTCATCGGTCATAGAAATAACGATTAATGCAGTTTGTGGATAATCCTCACGCAGTTTTCTAATCGTCGTAGTTCCCTCAAACCCTGGAAAAACTAAATCCAAAATCATTATAATTGGGGCAGGATCTTTTTCGGCTTCAATGAATAAGGATTTTGTATCGGCAACTTCAACAAATTTACCAACAATAACACGTTGAATAATGCGCCTAACACCTTCTCTAAACAAAGGGTGGTCATCGGCAATAATAATTCTATTTAACAAGTCTACTGCCCCCTCAGAAATAGATACGTAATATTGGGTGCTCTTTACTTAGTCTTATATTCAACACCTATCTATTATCTAAAACTTATACTTAATAAAATCAATAACTTACTTATTCTACGCGCCTTTAGTTTCAAACTCTTTTCGTATGGCTTCCGTTGAAGCCCCAATTTTAGGAAGTTTCTTTACTGCTCTATTATTCGTATCTTCATTACGAATAGGCGGCGCAGGAATTTCTACCATTTCACCTTCGCTGGTCTCAACGGTTATGCGACGCAATGCTTTATGCGTAGAAAGATCATCAACTGTATTAATAGCACCAAAGGCAATGGACGCTTGAGACAAACGCTCTCTAAAATCTTGCGTTGTCATTTTAGCGATAATAGGATTGATTTTAGTGTTTAAAAAATCTCGATTTTTTACCCGTTCATTATTGCTGAATAATTTTTCGTGAGAAAACAGTTCTGGCGCATGTAAAACGTTGATGCACAATCTTTCCCATTCACGTTTATTTTGAATGGAGAAAACTGTCTTTTGTTTGTCGCTTGTTAAATAGGCGCCATAGGGCGCAATAGAAGGGTGTTGCAAGCCTTGGCGCGTTGGGGCGCCATCGCCATAATCTGCATGAATTAACGGCACAGTCATCCACTCGGCTAGTGTATCAAATAAAGAAATCTTAATGCCACTCCCTTTATTTGTGATGCCGCGTTTTATCAGCGCTTCTAAAATGCCTGCATGGGCCGCCATGCCTGTTCCAATATCTGCAACCGAAACACCAATGCGACCATGATTTTGCGATCCACCAGAAATGTCTACAAGACCGCTTTCACATTGCACAAGCAAGTCATAAGCTTTCATGTGTTTCATCTCAGCACTTTCTCCGTAACCAGAAAAATCACAGGTAATTAGCCTTGGGTTTTGTTCACGTAATTTTTCAGAGCCAAAGCCAGCACGCTCCATTGCCCCTGGCGCAAGGTTTTGAACGAATACATCAGCGCTAGAAATTATGTTGTGTAATAATGCGCTGTCTTCTTCTTTTTTGATGTCGAGAACGAGAGATTCTTTTCCCTGATTAACCCAAGTAAAATAGGAACTGTCGCCTTTTGCCGCGGTGTCGTAAAAACGTGCAAAATCCCCAGCGTCACGTTCAACTTTAATGACCCTAGCACCTGCTTCTACCAAACGTGCCGTGCACAATGGTGCGGCTAAAGCTTGTTCAATGCTGACGACAAGCAAGCCTTCCAAAGGTAACATTTAAATTCCAATCGTGTGAAAACATATAGTAGACGTTTGCGCTTATTACAAAAAGATTTCAACAGCGATTGTTCTATTTTTCAAAATACATGGACAGATTTTTAATGAAGTTTTTCTGTAATGTCTTAAGATTATTCTAAATTAGAATGTTAATTGTCCCGAGAATAATATTCTAAAACTATTTTCTTGCAAAAAACTTCATAAACAATATTTTTTCTGTCATAAATAGTCAAATAAACTAGAATATTGCTAATGGGTGCTCGGAGTAGGTATGAAGTTTAAGTCTGATATTGAAATCGCCAGAGCTGCAAAGAAAAAGCCAATTCAAGAAATCGGCAAAAAACTAGGCATTCCTCATACTGCGCTTGTTCCCTATGGGCATGATAAAGCAAAAATCTCTCAAGATTTTATTCGCAAGCTTTCTAATAAAAAAGACGGAAAACTTATTCTTGTTACTGCCATTAATCCAACGCCAGCAGGTGAGGGTAAAACCACTACAACCGTTGGCTTGACCGACGGACTAAATGGCATTGGTAAAAATGCGATGCTTTGTATTAGAGAAGCTTCACTTGGCCCATGCTTTGGTATGAAGGGAGGCGCGGCAGGCGGTGGCAAAGCGCAAGTCATTCCTATGGAAGATATGAACCTGCATTTCACAGGTGACTTTCACGCAATTACTTCCGCGCATAATCTGCTCGCTGCAATGATTGATAATCATATTTATTGGGGCAATGATTTGCAGATTGATAGTCGCCGTGTCGTATGGCGCCGTGTGATGGATATGAACGATAGGGCATTACGCGAAATTACGGCAAGCCTTGGCGGTGTTGCAAATGGGTTTCCCAGCCAAACGGGGTTTGACATAACGGTTGCGTCAGAAGTTATGGCGATCCTTTGTCTATCTAATGATCTTGACGATCTTGAAGAAAGACTGGGCAATATTATTGTGGCTTATAGAAGAGATAAGTCGCCAGTTTATTGCCGTGATCTAAAAGCAGATGGTGCAATGACCGTTTTGCTAAAAGATGCCATGCAGCCAAATTTGGTTCAAACCTTAGAGAACAATCCAGCCTTAGTACATGGCGGACCATTTGCTAATATTGCCCATGGTTGTAATTCAATCATTGCTACAAAAACAGCTTTAAAACTTGCCGACTATGTTGTGACCGAAGCTGGCTTTGGCGCTGATCTTGGTGCAGAAAAATTCTTAAATATCAAATGTCGTAAAGCTGGCATTTCACCTTCAGCTGTTGTTTTAGTAGCAACCATAAAAGCAATGAAAATGAATGGCGGCATTGCCAAAGTTGATCTTAATAGTGAAAATGTGCCCGGAGTTAAAAGTGGTTGTGAAAATCTTGGTCGTCATATTGAGAATATAAAACAATTTGGTTTGCCAGTAGTTGTTGCAATAAATCATTTTACCAATGATACCAAAGCCGAAATTGAAGCTGTAAAAGCCTATGTTAAAACTCAGGGGTCAGAAGCGATTATCTGCAAACACTGGGAACAGGGTTCTAAAGGTATAAAAGAACTTGCGACTAGGATTGTAAAAATTATTGACGGCGATACGGCGCAATATGCTCCGCTTTATCCAGACGAAATGCCTTTGTTCAAAAAGATCGAAACAATTGCGCATCGTATTTATCGTGCTGATGAAGTGCTGGCAGATAAATCCATTCGCATGCAGTTAAAAGCATGGGAGGAAGCTGGATATGGGCATTTGCCTATTTGTATGGCTAAAACGCAGTATTCATTTTCAACGGACCCCAATTTGCGCGGTGCTCCTATTGGCCATAGCGTTCCTATTCGAGAGGTCAGGCTTTCAGCAGGCGCAGGATTTATCGTTGTGGTTTGTGGCCTCGTTATGACGATGCCAGGCTTGCCGCCAAAACCAAGCGCAGAATTTATTAAACTTGATAAGAACAATAATATTGAAGGCCTTTTCTAGTGACCTCTTATAGCAATACTAAAAGTAACAAACGCAAAAGAAAAAATGGTGCATTTCCCAAAGGGCGTGTTTTAGACCTTGAGGCTCGAGATCGCGTTGCTCAAATAATTGCACCGCTTACAACAAAAGCGCCCTATCCACGCGATCTACTCATTGAATATTTGCATCTTATTCAAGATTCCCAAAATCATCTGCCAGCCACTATGATGCAAGCCCTTGGCGATTTAATGCGCATTTCAATGGCAGAGGTCTATGAAGTTGCGAGTTTTTACGACCACTTTGATATCGTCAAAGAAGGTGACGTTGTTCCAGCACCCATCACCATTCGAGTGTGCGATAGTCTTTCTTGCAAAATGGCAGGGGCAGAAAAGCTCATTAGTGAATTGAAATCTGGGGCTTCTGAAGATGAAATACGCATCATGCGTGCGCCTTGTATGGGTGGCTGTGATGTTGCGCCAGCCGCACGAATTGGCGACAAAGAAATTGGCAATGCCTCAGCCAACAAGCTTTTAACTTTAGCAAATATGGCAAAAACCAATAAAGAAATATCCGCCAATTCTCCAAACTACATAGCGCTTAAAAACTATCAACAACAAGGTGGTTACGATTTACTCATGCGCATTCGCATGGGCGCAATTGGTTTTGAGGCAATGTTAGAATTGCTAAAACAATCTGGACTTCGCGGGCTTGGCGGTGCTGGTTTTCCAGCCCACATGAAATGGAATTTTGTAAAGGGCTATGACGGCCCACGCTTGATGACCATTAATGGTGATGAAGGTGAGCCGGGTACGTTTAAAGACAGATATTATTTAGAACGCGATCCGCACAGATTACTAGAAGGCGCTTTAATCGCCGCACATTATATTGATGCAGAACGAATATATTTGTACATGCGCGATGAATATCCTGCGGTGTTGAAAATTTTGAGAACGGAAATTGCAGCACTTGAAGATGCAGGCATCATCGAAAAAGGTTACATCGAATTACGCCGTGGGGCGGGTGCTTATATTTGCGGTGAAGAATCTGCAATGATAGAATCCATCGAGGGCAAGCGCGGCATACCAAGGCATCGCCCACCCTTCATTGCGCAAGTTGGCTTGTTTGGAAAACCAACCCTAAACCACAATGTCGAAACACTTTGGTGGATACGCGACATTGTTCAGCAAGGCCCTAAATGGTTTGCAGAACGTGGTACAAAAGAGCACCCTGGCATTCGCTCTTGGTCGGTATCAGGCCGTGTTAAAAATACAGGCGTGAAACTCGCCCCAGCAGGCGTTACCGTCAAACAGTTGATTGAAGACCATTGCGGCGGCATGCAAGAAGGTCATATATTCAAAGCATATTACCCTGGGGGTGCATCTGGTGGTGTATTGCCAGCCAGTATGGATGACATACCCCTAGATTTTGGCGGCAAGCTTGCAGAGCTTGGTTCTTTTGTCGGCAGCCATGCGATTGTGGTATTATCCGACAAAGACAATATCAAAGAGGCGGTGATGAACACGCTTGAATTTTTCAAACACGAAAGTTGCGGACAGTGTACGCCGTGTCGTGGCGGCACAGAAAAAATAGTCGCGCTGTTGCAAGAAAAAGTGCCAGATGAAACAACCATTGCCGACATAGAGCAAGTCATGCGCGATGCTTCTATTTGTGGTTTGGGGCAAGCCGCGCCAAACCCAGTGACCCATTTATTCAAATATTTTAGAGACGATCTTTAGGGTAAAAATATGAACACTCAAATCAATTTCAATCTTGATGGCCGCGATGTTACCGCCGCAGATGGTGAAACGATCTGGCAAGTGGCCAAGCGTGAAGGTACGCGCATTCCGCATTTATGTTTTCTGGATAAGCCTAGCTATAAGAGCGACGGCAATTGCCGCGCTTGCATGGTGGAGATTGAAGGCGAGCGTGTATTAGCCAGTTCGTGTAACCGCTTGCCGACAGATGGCATGGTGGTCAAAACTGATAGTGAGCGCGCAGAAAAATCTCGCAAAATGGTGTTTGAACTTTTAGCGGCAGATATGAAAGCGCCAGAAGAAACGCCAGACAATCAATCGCAATTTTGGGGTTGGGCAAAGAGTTTTGGCATTGAGGGTTCTCAGCGGTTGGGTTCAAAGTTTGATGCGCTTAAAGAAGAAACTTATTTTGATGTTTCCAATCCTGCAATTGCAGTAAATCTAGATGCGTGCATTGCCTGCGGCCTTTGTGTGCGTGCGTGCCGCGATGTGCAAAGCAATGATGTGATTGGCATGGGCGAACGTGGCTCCAGCACCGTACCAATATTTGATTTAGCCGATTCAATGGGTATGTCGACTTGTGTTAGTTGCGGCGAATGCGTGCAAGCTTGCCCAACAGGTGCGCTGTTTGAAAAGAGCATGCTAGACGACACTAACAAACACCGTGATGTTCAAGAATTTGATAAAGTGGTCAATACGCTTTGCCCATATTGCGGTGTGGGGTGCCAAACGCAAGCCAGCGTAAAGGACGGAAAGATTGTTCAAGTTGATGGGCGCGATGGTCCAGCCAACGAAAACCGTCTGTGTGTAAAAGGGCGTTTTGGATTTGACTATGTTGCTCACCCTGACCGATTGACAGTTCCGTTAATTCGTCGTGAAGATGCACCAAAGCGCGGTGATATTTCCATTGAGTTTAAAGACATTGATAAATATTTCCGTGAAGCCACATGGGACGAAGCCCTTGATGTTGCGGCAAACGGATTGAAAAGAGTTCACAAAGAATATGGCAATGATTCCATTGCTGGGTTTGGCTCTGCAAAATGTTCCAACGAAGAAGCATATTTATTTCAAAAACTCATTCGCCAAGGCTTCGGCACAAACAATGTCGATCACTGCACGCGGCTTTGCCACGCTTCCTCTGTTGCCGCTTTAATGGAAGGTTTAAACTCGGGTGCGGTTACAGCACCTTTTACTTCGGCGCAAGATTCTGATTGCATCATTGTTATTGGTGCAAGGCCAGCAGAAAACCATCCTGTTGCCGCAACTTATTTAAAAGCTGCTGCAAAGCGCGGTGCAAAACTAATTTTAATTGATCCACGTGGGCAAAACCAAGGACTTGCCAGATATGCCAGCCACATATTGCAATTTAAGCCTGGCCAAGATGTGGCGCTGTTAAATGCAATGTTGCACACGATTATAAAAGAAGAGCTGTTTGACCAAGATTATGTAAGAGCACACACACTCGGGTTTGAAGATTTGCAAAAAAGCGTTGAGGCTTTTGCGCCAGAAGAAATGGCAAAACTTTGTGGTATCGAAGCAGAAGTAATTAAAGAAGTTGCGCGAATTTATGCAAACTCAAAAGCTTCAATCATATTTTGGGGCATGGGCATTTCTCAACACGTTCACGGAACAGACAATGCGCGTTGCTTAATTGCGCTGGCATTGTGTACGGGGCAGATAGGACGTAAAGGCACGGGCCTGCATCCATTGCGTGGGCAAAACAATGTGCAAGGCGCATCCGATGCCGGCATGATCCCAATGTTCTATCCAGATTACATTTCTGTTGAAAAAGATGAGGTGCATGCTGAGTATCAAGATTTTTGGGGAACAAAACTGTCACCCAAACAAGGTCTTACCGTTGTGGAAGTTATTGATGCAATACTCGATGATAAAATCAAAGCCATGTATGTGATGGGCGAAAACCCCGCAATGTCTGATCCAGATCAAACACATGCTCGCAAAGCATTGGCGCATTTAGAACATTTGGTGGTGCAAGATATTTTTCTAACAGAAACCGCTTGGCATGCAGATGTGATCTTGCCAGCATCTGCCCATGCAGAAAAATGCGGCACATATTCTAACACCAATAGGCAAGTGCAAATGGGCAGAGCAGTGCTTGATCCGCCAGGGGATGCAAAAGCTGATTGGCTGATAGAAGTTGAACTGGCAAATCGATTAGGCCTTGGTTGGACCTATCAGCACCCCAAAGACATATTTGCAGAAATGGCAAAAGTGATGCCGTCACTTAATAACATAACATGGGACAGGTTAGAAAAAGAAGACGTCGTTACGTATCCATGTGATGCCCCAGATAAAGCAGGCAATGATATTATATTTGGAGACGGTTTTCCGACAGACAGCGGAAAGGCCCAAATTGTCACGACAGATATTGTACCACCAGCAGAATTACCAGATGAAGAATATCCGCTTATACTTACCACGGGAAGGTTGTTGGAACATTGGCACACAGGCTCAATGACCCGTCGCGCACCAACCCTAAACGCTTTAGAGCCAGATGCTATTGTTGGTATTAATCGCTGGGATATGAAGCGCTATAATATTGAGGCAGGCGACGAGGTAACTGTGCAGACGCGGCGCGGTAAAATATCGCTCATGGCGCGCCAAGATCCTGATGTGGCCGAGGGGATGTTGTTCATTCCATTCTGCTTTGTAGAAGCGGCCGCAAACGTCCTGACAAACCCAAAATTAGACCCATTTGGAAAAATTCCAGAGTTTAAGTTTTGCGCGGCTAAAATTAATGCAATACAAAAAGAACCCACTGTTTAGATTAAATAAAGAGGGATTTTTATTTACGTTTACGTAAGATAATTTAGATTTCTATAAATGGTAGAATTGTTGCATATCGTTACAATTTCTTACGTAAGAGTAAATTAAACTGACATTTTGCTAATAAAAACGTCAGTTTGCCACAACTTTGTGCTTCTTAAATCGATTGTATGGCATAGCGGCTGTTTTTTCTTTTTAAAAAAGCCTGTATAAGCCTCCCCAGACTTAATGATGCTCAGTACTGTTTCTTGTATCGTCTTGCGCAATACTAGGCATCCAATCTGCAATGTTACCATTCAATAGGAACTATCATGAACATCCATGAGTATCAGGCTAAAAAGCTTTTAAAAGGCTTTGGCGCACCCATCGCTGAAGGCGTGCCGATTTATACAAAAGACGACGTTGAGGCAGCAATTTCAGCTTTGCCAGGTCCTCTATATGTTGTGAAAAGCCAAATCCACGCTGGTGGACGCGGTAAAGGCAAATTTAAAGAACTTGGTCCAGATGCAAAAGGCGGCGTTCGATTGGCATTTTCGCCAGATGAAGTTCGCTCGCACGTAGAAGACATGCTGGGCAACACATTGGTAACGGCTCAAACTGGTCCAGAAGGTAAACAAGTAAACCGTTTATACCTAGAAGACGGTGCAGACATTGAACGCGAATTGTACCTTTCAATTTTGGTAGATCGCGAAACCAGCCAAGTTTCATTTGTTGCTTCTACTGAAGGCGGCATGGATATTGAAACGGTTGCCCACGACACTCCAGAAAAAATTCACACAATTGGTATTGATCCAATTGCTGGTTGCACAGATGCAGATGCGCAAAAAGTTGCAGATGCACTTGAACTAACAGGTGTTGCTAAAGAAGAAGGCATGGCGCTTTTCAAAAATCTTTATCACGCATTCACATTCAAAGACATGGCGCTTCTAGAAGTGAACCCATTGATCGTTCAAGAGAACGGCCATGTGCGTGTGCTTGATGCTAAAATGTCTTTCGATGCAAACGCTTTATTCCGTCACCCAGACGTAATGGAACTTCGTGACGAATCTGAAGAAGATGCTAAAGAGATCGAAGCTTCTAAACACGATCTTGCTTATGTTGCACTAGAAGGCGACATTGGCTGTATGGTAAATGGTGCTGGCCTTGCAATGGCAACAATGGACATTATTAAATTGTACGGCGCTTCACCAGCTAACTTCCTTGATGTTGGGGGCGGGGCGACTACTGAAAAAGTAACTGCAGCCTTTAAAATTATTACATCTGATCCAAACGTAAAAGGTATTTTGGTAAATATCTTTGGCGGCATCATGAAATGCGACGTGATCGCAGAAGGTGTTGTTGCTGCGGTTAAACAAGTTGGTCTTAAGGTTCCACTTGTGGTGCGCCTAGAAGGTACAAACGTTCAAAAAGGCAAAGACATCATCAACAATTCAGACGTTGATGTAATCGCTGCCGACGACTTGGACGATGCGGCTCAAAAAATTGTTAAAGCGGTTAAAGGCTAAACGAGAATTTTAATAGCGAGGCTAATAAGCCTGCTCTTTAAATAGAACATAGGAAATCAATTAAATGTCGATTTTAATTAACAAAGACACAAAAATTCTCGTTCAGGGCATGACTGGTAAAACAGGTACATTCCACACTGAACAAGCGCTTGCGTACTTCGGTACAAAAATGGTTGGTGGTATTCACCCTAAAAAAGGCGGGTCTACTTGGACTGCTGCAACTGGCGATGCCGCTGGAGCTGAACTTCCAGTTTTCGCTTCTGTTAAAGAAGGTAAAAAAGCAACAGGCGCTAATGCTTCTGTTGTTTACGTGCCACCTGCTGGCGCAGCCGCTGCAATCATCGAAGCGATTGACGCTGAGATTGAATTGATTATCTGCATTACCGAAGGTGTGCCAGTTTTAGATATGGTAAATGTCAAAGCACGTTTGCAAAATTCTAAATCACGCCTTGTTGGTCCAAACTGCCCAGGCATTCTAACACCTAACGAATGTAAAATTGGCATCATGCCAGGCAGTATTTTCAAAAAAGGTTCTGTTGGCGTTGTATCTCGTTCAGGTACATTGACTTACGAAGCAGTTTTCCAAACAACAGCAATTGGCCTTGGTCAAACAACCGCTGTTGGTATTGGCGGTGACCCAGTTAAGGGTACAGAATTCATCGACGTGCTAGACTTGTTCTTGGACGATCCAGAAACTAAATCAATCATTATGATTGGTGAAATTGGCGGATCTGCTGAAGAAGAAGCGGCTGCATGGCTTATTGAACAAGCTGCAAAAGGTCGCAAAAAACCAATGGCTGGCTTTATCGCTGGTCGTACAGCGCCTCCAGGCCGTACAATGGGCCACGCTGGTGCTGTTATTTCTGGCGGCAAAGGCGGCGCAGAAGACAAGATTAAAGCAATGGAAGCGGCTGGCATTACAATGTCAGAATCTCCAGCTAAACTTGGCGAAGCACTGCTAAAAGCAATTGGCTAAGTTGTAGTCTTATAATTCTTAAAATCTAGCAACCCAGATTATTGCAATTTGGGTTGCTTTTTTGTGCCAATTTTTCCAGTCGCACTAATATTAAATTAATTTTCTCGAATAAAGCGCCAGTGGCGTCATCGCGCACTGGATTTTTTTATATAAATGATTTAAATCGTTTTAACCGATCAAATATAGGAATCTCCCGTACAAATGTCTAAACGTAATCGTTACGCAAAAATCGTTGCAACCATTGGTCCTTCAAGTTCCGACGAAAAAACCATTCGCAATTTATTCAAAGCAGGCGTTGATATATTCCGCCTAAACTTTAGCCATGGCACGCACGAAGACCATGCAGAACGTTTGGCGATGATCCGCAATATCGAAAAAGAAGTCGGTCGCCCAATTGGTGTATTGGCAGATATGCAAGGCCCCAAACTTCGCGTTGGTACGTTTACCAATGGCAAAGAGAGCCTTAAAAAGGGTCAAAAGTTTGAACTACACCTTGCAAAAGTTGCTGGTGACAAAACAAAAGTTCAACTGCCGCATAAAGAAATTTTCGCCGTTACCAAAAAAGGCGATGAGCTTTTAGTAAATGATGGACGCCTTAAACTTTTGGTTCAATCGAACAAAAAAGGTGTGATCGTTACTAAGGTAGAAAATGCTTCCGTTATTTCTGATCGTAAAGGCGTCAATGTTCCAGGCGCTGTATTGCCAATTGACGTTCTAACAAAAAAAGATCGCAAAGATTTAGCATACGCACTTGACCTTGGTGTTGAGTGGATTGCGTTGTCATTTGTACAAACTGCAGCCGACGTAATCAAAGCGCGTAAACTTATTAAAGGTCGTTCTCGTATTTTAGCAAAACTTGAAAAGCCGTCTTCAATTGATAACCTTGCTGCAATCGTTGAAGCATCAGACGCTATCATGGTTGCGCGTGGTGATTTGGGGGTTGAAATGCCACCAGAAAAAGTACCACAGCTTCAAAAACAGATTATCAGTGCATGCCGCGATGTTGGTAAGCCAGTGATTGTTGCAACACAAATGCTTGAATCAATGATCGACGAGCCAGTAGCTACAAGAGCAGAGGCTTCTGATGTTGCTACTGCCGTTTATGCTGGCGCTGATGCGGTGATGCTTTCTGCCGAAACTGCTGCGGGTAAATACCCAATTGAATCAGTAAAAGTAATGGATCGTATTATTAAAGCGACAGAATCTGATCCAGATTTTGATAGCATCTTGCACGCACGTTCAACACCGATTGAAGCCGATGACAGTGACAGTATTGCCTCTGCTGCTTGCCACGTTGCTAGAACACGCGGCTGTAAAGCAATCGCAACATTCTCAAAGACCGGTTCAACAGTGCGCCGTGTTTCACGTCTTCGCACATTAGTTCCTATATTGGGCCTAACACCAAGTGCAGAAGTTGCACGTCAAATGTGCCTAGCTTGGGGTGTTCACGCCATGCAAACACGTGATGATATCGATGGCTTTAACGATATGGTTGGTAAATCTACCCGTATTGCACGCCGTGAAAAACTTGCGAAAAACAAAGACCGTATTGTTTTAACTGCTGGTGTTCCCTTTGGTGAAGAAGGTTCAACAAACATCCTTCGCATCGCAATTGTTGGTGAACATGAAACCAAAGCCAGTGGTGAAAAACTGAAATAGTTTCAAATTCACAACACTATATTAAAATTAAAGGCGCTCAAATTGGGCGCCTTTTTTGTTTGCGCTATTTATCTAAGACAGTCTATTGTTTTGAATGCTCAAGTGAGAATAGTCATTTGAATATTTATGGACCAAATCATTGGTCATTCGATTTTTCCACTCATACCCAAATATGCCGCCTTTTTTGGTAGCGCTAATAACATTATTAGAAATATGTGCTGTGCCAGACCCTTTAACAACAGAAACATAAATGCCTCGGTTTACACGGCGAATAACATTATTGCTCACAATAACGTCGCGCAAATAAGGGCCCCAACCAAGCATAATGCCATAGCTTGCGGCTTGCTCAATTACATTGCCAGTAACGGTAGTGTCGGCCTCAACTGAAATGCCTTCACCAAAAGGTTGGTCATTTTCAACATAGGGCCCATGACCAACAATGTTACGAATAAGATTGTTGCCAACCACTGCCAAATGCCCGCCTTGTAGATAATTCGCGATGGAAATGCCACGTGCCGCGCCATCAATAATATTTGAATTTATCACCGATCCATTAAATTCAAACTCAGAATAAATAGCAGTCTCGCCAGAGCGTAAACATGTATTGCCTGTCATTTGAACGTTATTAGCCGCATTGCCTCTAATCGCAGAAAATGCGCAATCAGAAATGTGATTATTGGTGACAATCACTTCGCCAGCGCGGAAAATGTTAATGCCATTACCCCATTGACCAGTGCCGCCATTGCCTGCTCCAATATGGCTAATGCGGTTGCCAGACACAATCGTGCCATCAGAACCAATTTCCCAGCGATGCACCAAAATACCGCCATTCACGCAATTGGTTACTTCGTTGTTGATGATTGATAGGCCTTTGTTTTCAATCGCATAGATACCACATGCGCCAGCCGCCCCACTTACATGTGTATTACTAATACGCCCTTTTGAACGAGCCATTTGAATGCCGATTTCTAAGCTTCCAATGACTTTGCAATTATCAATTACCGCATGGTCAACATTGGTAAGTCTAATCGCAGCTTCTGCATAAGAGCTAAGGCCACGATTAGCGCCATCAAAAACCAAGCCTGTTAATTCAATGTGTTGCCCATTTTCACCAATGATGAAATGGCCACTGCCAGTATAAATTAAACGCGATGCACCAGGCACACCCATGAGGCGCGTGTTCTTAGGCAATGTGATGTTTGATACGAAATAATCGCCCGGTGGCAAAAAAACAGGTTTATTATTGACGGCGGCTTTTTCTAAAATACTTTGAAGTAAAACACCTTGGTCGCTAATAGCGTTTGGCAAAAGGCCAGTAGTATTTGCATTTACCGAGCCACGTAAGTCTGCCAAATCAAAAGTACCAGTTAGGTCTAGTTGGCGACCTGCGGCACTTGCATTATTGCTTATTGCTACAATAGGGGCCGCGGCGACAATACCAGATGCTTTGGTGATATTTTTTAAAAACTGTCTACGATTGGTACGCATTAAAATTACCCCTATTAAATAGAGTCTATGTAGCAGTTTTCGTGCCAACTATTTACGCGTTTAAATTATGCATTATGTTTCAAAATGAAACACAAATTGGTTTACAAAATACGATTGCGACTATGCACTTAACAGCCTATATAATTAATAACTAAACGATTATTCGACCGATCGTGCGTGAAGAACATGCGCATCGTGAAGCCAATTTAAGGGGCAAACATGTTAGAAGAAGGCCGTATTTATCTAGGCACTAGCCGCAATCCAGACGACAGCATCAACAAAGGTGAATATCTAGAGTTAAAACTTGCCAACCGTCACGGTTTAATTACGGGTGCCACGGGCACTGGTAAAACAGTGTCTTTACAAATATTGGCAGAAGGCTTTTCTAATGCAGGCGTTCCAGTATTTTGCGCAGATGTTAAAGGCGATTTATCGGGTCTTGGAGCAGAGGGTGAATATAAAGATTTTCTTGAAAGTCGCGCAAAGACTATTGGCTTAAACGATGAATACGAATTTCAAGAATTTCCAGTAATTTTTTGGGATTTGTTTGGTGAAAAAGGCCACCCTGTTCGTACCACAATATCAGAAATGGGGCCGTTGTTATTGGCGCGTTTATTAGCGTTAAACGCCACACAAGAGGGCGTGCTAAACATCGCTTTTAAAGTTGCAGATGACGAAGGTTTGCTTTTGTTAGACCTTAAAGATTTGCGGTTATTATTATCAAACATTGCTGACCGTAAAAAAGAATTAACAACCGATTATGGGTATATGTCTACGCAGTCCATTGGTGCCATTCAGCGTCAATTATTGGTGATAGAAATGCAAGGCGGTGAAAACTTTTTTGCAGAGCCCGCATTAAAAATCAAAGACCTGATGCGCACCACGCGCGACGGGCGCGGTTCAATCAATATTCTAGCCGCTGATAAATTAATGACATCTCCCTTGTTATACGCAACGTTTTTGCTGTGGCTGTTGTCTGAATTGTTTGAAGAGCTTCCAGAAGTTGGTGATCTTGATAAACCGAAATTGGTTTTCTTTTTTGATGAGGCGCATTTGTTGTTTGATGAGGCACCCAAAGTGCTGGTCGATAAAGTGGAACAAGTTGTAAAGCTTATCCGTTCAAAGGGCGTGAGCATATTCTTTGTAACGCAAAATCCTTTGGATATTCCAGATGGTATTCTTTCGCAATTGGGCAATCGTATTCAACATGCCTTGCGTGCTTTTACACCGCGTGAGCAAAAAGCGGTAAGAGCGGCGGCAGAAACCTTTAGGCCAAATCCAAAATTTGATGCTCAAGATGTGATTATGAATCTGGGAGTAGGCGAAGCGCTTGTTTCAACCTTAGAGAAAAAAGGTGTGCCTTCTATTGTGCAACGTACACTCATTCGTCCACCATCTTCGCGCCTTGGTGTGTTGACGGATAACGAACGTGCTGCCTTGATGAAACTTAGCCCAGTGGGTGAGCTTTATGACGAAATGGTTGACCGTAAATCTGCTTATGAAATTTTAAAAGAGCGCGCTGTTAAAAATGCAGAACTTGAAGAAAAGCGTCTTGTAGAAGAAGCCGAACAAAAAGACAAAGCCAAAGCTGCAAAGCTAGATTCAAAACGCAGAAGCAATAAAACCAAAAGAAAAACACGCGGCAGACGCAGACAATCAGTAACTGAAGCCGCAGTTAAGTCTATCGCGCGTTCTGTAGCATCTTCTCTTGGTCGCGCCTTAGTGCGCGGAATTT
Organism: Hyphomicrobiales bacterium; assembly: GCA_002400845.2. Lineage (GTDB taxonomy): Bacteria > Pseudomonadota > Alphaproteobacteria > Rhizobiales > Rhizobiaceae > Salaquimonas. The sequence goes on along the minus strand of NVRK02000118.1, from coordinate 40,569 downwards.
TGGGCAGCCTTCGCTAAAATTAGCTTTGAATTAAATCAGCCAGATCGTGTAATATGCGGTCTGGTGCAAGGTCTATATATTCATCTGGTTGCTTGGTTCTATTAATCCAATTGCATCTAAAGCCAAATGATTTTGCCCCTGCAATGTCCCATCTGTTTGAGGACTGAAATTGAATTTCTTCAGGGTCAACATTCCATGCATCAGTGATTAATTGATAAGTTATTGGCATGGTTTTAAAAGTTGAAATTTCATCAACCGAAAATACATTATCTAATAAAACATCAAGTCCTGCAGATTTAACAGCGCTGTTCAGCATATGGGGAGAACCGTTTGATAGTATCGCTGTTTTCGCGCCTAAGTTTTGCAATGCCTTTAATACGGCGGGCACTTCTTTATAACAATCAAGCGTCATATAGGCATTGAGCAAATCAGTCTTTGTGTTTTTGTTTGCGCTTGGCACAGCCTCTAAAGCAAAATCTAAAGCTTGCTGTGTCAATTCCCAAAAATCTTGATATTGGTTCATGGCGGCACGCGTCCAACTATATTCAAGTTGCTTGTTGCGCCAGATTTCAGAAACCCTTGTCGCATCGGGTCCAACATCATCTGCAAATCTTGAAACTGCTGAATGAACATCAAATAATGTGCCATAGGCATCAAAAACATAATAAGACAAATGCGACATCTTTCCTGTTGTGTGAATAAGTTAAACTTATTAAATCTCAACGTAAAGCTATGGTAAAGCGGCGTTAGAGCATGATTGATGCCTATTTAGCATAATATAAAACCACTTTGCCTAATAAAACGGCATGCTTAGGCATTGTTTCTGCCGCGAATTGTATTAAATTAGATACGAGTTTTGGAATACACATATTTACACATTTAAATGAAGGAGCGCCAACATGGCCTTTGAATTGCCTGATCTACCTTATGCTTACGACAGCCTTGCACCCTACATGTCTGCAGAAACGCTTGAGTTTCACCACGACAAACACCACAACGCTTATGTAACCAACGGCAATAAATTGCTTGAAGGTTCTGGCCTTGAAGGAAAAAGCCTTGAAGAAGTTGTTGTTGCAAGCCATGGCAAAAATGCTGGCCTTTTCAACAATGCAGCTCAGCACTATAATCACAATCACTTTTGGAACTGGATGAAGAAAGACGGCGGCGGCAACAAGCTTCCTGCTAAACTTCAAGCAGCGATCGATTCTGACCTTGGTGGATTTGACAAATTTAAAGCTGACTTCGTGGCAGCTGGTTTAACACAATTTGGTTCTGGCTGGTGCTGGATTGCTGTTAAAGACGGCAAACTAGAAATCATGAAAACACCAAATGGCGAAAACCCACTCATTCATGGTGCTAAGCCAATTTTGGGCTGTGATGTATGGGAACACTCATATTACATCGACTACCGCAATGCGCGTCCAAAATACCTAGAAGCATTTGTTGATGACCTAATCAACTGGGATTACGTTGCAGAAATGTTCGAAAGCGCAACTGCGTAATTAACTTACATAATTTTAGTAATAACCCGGCTGTCAGATATGATAGTCGGGTTTTTTATATTCAATATTTACCATCACGAATTTGTTAGAATAATTCCATTGGTGATGCGTATACATATTAGACTGAACTCTGCATATTGCAGCCAGGTAGCCATCAATTCTAATCTTTGGAGATTAAGATGAAAAAAATTATTACTGTTATTTGCACAGCGACACTTCTATCAAGCGGCTTAGCTTTTGCAGCCAGTCACAGTAATACAATGGATGATCCAATTGCTTCTCGTAAAGCTGAGATGAAAAAGGTTGGCGGCGCTATGGGTACTTTGGTAAAAATGGCCAAAGGTAAAATGGACTTTGATGCCGCTGCGGCGCTTGCCTCACTTAAAACCATGAATGAAGTTGCAAGCAATTTCGGGGAGTTATTTCCCGATGGTTCGCAAACTGGTGGCAAAACCACGGTTTCTCCAAAAATTTGGTCAGATGCTTCTGGTTTTACTAAATCCATTTCAAAGTTTGAGGCAGATACAGTTTCTGCAATTGCAAATGCACCAACTGACCAAGCATCTGTTGGTGCTACATTGGGATTAGTTGGCGCAAACTGTAAAGCCTGTCATCAGACCTACCGCATTAAAAAATAATGCACTAAGACATTTTAGAAGACATTCACGGATGGTGAATTGTAAAATATGAATTGTATATTAAATGATTAAAAAGATAGCGGCTATAATACTACCTATAGGCATTTTGGCCGCAATTTTTGCTTGGTTTTTAAGTGTGCCTTATAAATTAGAACCATACATTACAGCCAAAATGGATACTGGAAACCCAATTGCAGGTGAAACCATGTTTTGGGCAGGCGGATGTGGATCGTGCCACGCTGTTAAAAATGCAAAGGGCAACGAGAAGTTAAAACTTGGGGGCGGTCATGCGCTTAAAACGCCAGTAGGCACTTTTATCACACCCAATATTTCGCCCGATGAAAAAACTGGCATTGGTAAATGGACAGGTGCTGATTTTGCAAATGCCATGGTTGTTGGTGTGTCACCAAACGGGTCCCATTATTTTCCATCTTTTCCTTATACTTCTTATGCTCGTATGGAGATTACAGATGTAGCAGATCTGTGGGCTTTTATGAAAACATTGCCAGTAGTTTCGCGTGATAATGAACCCCATGATCTGTCGCCATTGTTCAGTGTTCGGCGCAGCATTGGTCTATGGAAAAGACTGTTTTTATCTCAAGATCCTGTGGTGGAAATTGATGCTTCCAATACGCAACTCTTAAGAGGGCGTTATCTGGTCGAAGGGCCAGGCCATTGCGCAGAGTGCCATACACCGCGTAGTCTATTTGGTTTTGGCGGCGTCAAATTAAATGCTTGGTTATCGGGTGGGCCAGCACCAGAAGGAGCCAAAGGGGGCGGTGGCAAAATTCCTAATATTACCCCACACGAAAATGCAATGGGAGCATGGAGTGTAGATGAGATTACGGAATATTTAGAATCTGGTTTTACACCTGAGTTTGATTCCGTTGGTGGCTCAATGGTTAGCGTACAAGAAAATATGGCGAAATTAACAGCTGGCGATCGCAGTGCGATTGCTGCTTATCTAAAGTCAATTCCGCCAATTGCAAACTAGCTTATATTTTCCCAGTTGCTTTTAATGCAAAGGCATAAGAACGTGCCGCATCTTCAAGCGCGGCAAATCTTCCTGATTTACCAAAATGGCCAGATGTCATATTAGTGCGTAGCATCAAAATATTATCATCGGTTTTTGTCGCACGCAATTTAGCAACCCATTTTGCAGGCTCCCAATATGTAACCCGTGGATCAGAAACGCCAGCAGTTACCAACATTGGCGGATAGCTTTTCGCTTCTACATTTGTGTACGGGCAATATGATTTAATATCCTTAAACGCTTGCTCGCTTTCAATTGGGTTTCCCCATTGCGACCACTCACCAGGGGTTAGCGGCAATGTGTCGTCTAAGATTGTGTTTAGAACATCAACAAAGGGCACATCACCAATGACACCAGCAAATAGGTCTGGCGCCATATTAACTGTTGCACCAACCAATAGGCCGCCAGCAGAACCACCTTGAATAACAATATTGCCCTTAGCTGTATAATTGTCTTCAATCAGTTTTTTGCCAGCAGCAATAAAGTCATGGAATGTGTTTGGCTTCTTGCCAAATTTCGCATCTTCATACCAAAAACGGCCTTTTTCTTCACCGCCACGCACATGTGCAATTGCATAAATAAAGCCTCGATCAACAAGCGATAATCTGCCCGTCGAAAAACTTGCAGGCATCGACATGCCATAAGAGCCATAGCCATAAAGCAGACAAGGCGCTGTGCCATCAATTGGTGTATCTTTATGATGTAGCAGGGTAACAGGAACCTGCGCCCCATCATGCGACTTTGCCAACACACGGCGCGTTATATAATCAGAAGCATCATGCCCAGAAGGGATTTCCTGCTCTTTTAATAAAGTGCGCTGATTGGTTTTTAGATCGTAATCATAGGTTTGCGTAGGCGTTGTTGGAGAAGAATAACTGAACCTAAACATGTCTTTATCAAATTCAGGACTAGGAGAGACGCCAAGCGCATAGGCTTCTTCTTTAAAGGAAATTGAATTTATAACCCCTGCGCCATCCATGAAACAAATACGCGGCAGGGCGTTTTCACGCTCCATCCAAATTACCCAGTCTTGATAGGCATCTATACTAATTATCATGCGGCCTTGTTTATGCGGAACAACATCTTTCCAGTTCTCGCGAGAAGGAGAATCGATCGGCGCTTCAACAATTTTAAAATCAACTGCATCATCTGCATTTGTTAAAATTAAAAATCGATCGCCTTGATGTTCAATTTCATATTCCAAACCCTCAGTTCGCTTTTCAATCAGTTTAGGTTCGGCGGTTAAATCATCGGCTGGTATGACGTGATATTCGCTTTGGTCATTCATGCCGACAGAAATTACGATGTATTTTTCTGAGCGTGTCATGCCAACGCCAGCATAAAAACGCGGGTCTTTTTCTTCATAGACTAAAATATCGTCTTTTGGGTCAGTGCCCAACGTATGGCGAAATACTTTGCTTGGGCGGTGGTTTTCATCAACGCGTGAATAAAACAAAGTTTCATTGTTACCAAATACAGCAGAGCCAACGTCTGCTATTTGGTAGTCACCGCCTTTGCTTGTTTTAATGTCTTTACCAGTCTTTAAATCGCGAAACGTTAGCGCGTAATATTCAGAACCAGATGTGTCACGGCTCCAAGCAAAAATATTATGGTCAGGCGAAATGTCACCTGCACCAATTTCGAAATAATCATGGCCTTTGGCTTCTTTATTCACATCCAGAAGAATTTCTTCTTCGCCACCATCACGCGGTGTTCGTGTATGGATTGGGTGTTCGCCGCCTTCTATATATTTTGTGATATAGGCATACGGGCCGTCCTTAGTCGGAAGTGAATTATCAACTTCTTTGATACGACCACGCATTTCTGCGACCAGTTCTTTTTGAAGGTCGCCTGTGTCTGCCATTGCTTTTTCGTAATATGCATTTTCGTTATTTAGATAAGACTTAATATCTTGTGGCAAAAGCTCTGGCTCTCGCATTGCTTCTTGCCAATTGTCAGCTCTAATCCAATTGTAGTCATCAATAATCGTTTCGCCATGCACTTTATTAGTAACTGTTTTAATTGTTGCAACTGGCTCGCCGCCAATTTTTTTAAATTGTGATTTCATCATAGCTCTCTAATAAATTGCGCTTAACGCTATCTTGGACACTCTAAAGTGTTGGTAAGTGTTGGTAAGTGTTGGTAAGTATATTTGTTATCGTACAAATAGGTAAATCATGGGTAATTCTCAATGGTCTAATTGCAAATAGTGAGCAAAGTAACAAAAACTTGTGTCGTTTCGCCAAACTAATTGATTTAATAAATAAAATAACATCAAATAGGTCTTTGTAGTGTTTCTTTGGAGAGACCCTGTGGAGAGACGATGTAAATTTATCAAAGGGGTTGATGAATTAGATGTCAAAGTTTAGGAATATGCAACTTCTCTAGCGTGCAAAGATGCGCATATGATATTGCAAAATAATAGGGTCTTTTAGGTTTGAACGACACACAAATATATTTGCTATTGCCATTCGCAGCCGCAGTTATTGCGCCAATTTTGGTTCGGTTTTTAGGTGAGAAAGCCGCGTGGATTTTAGCGCTGTTTCCAGCCGCAATTTTTGTTCATTTGTTTGGGCTAGTAGAACAAATTTCAAATGGCGAAGTCGTGACGGGTGGTTTTGTTTGGGTCCCTTCACTCAACGCGAATTTTACTTACTTCCTTGATGGTCTAAGCCTTACATTTGCATTGTTAATTTCTGGTATTGGCACATTAATCATTTTATATGCTGGTGGTTATTTAGGTGGTCACAAACATTTTGGCCGCTTTCTATCATTCATCTTCTTGTTCATGGGCGCAATGATTGGTTTGGTTGCCGCAGACAATCTAATTACACTTTTCATATTTTGGGAACTGACCTCAATTACTTCGTTCTTGTTAATTGGGTTCGATCATAATCGTGAAGCATCAAGACGTGCGGCTATTCAGGCGCTGGTTGTTACAGGCGGCGGCGGTTTAGCATTGCTAGCTGGTGTCATTGTTCTGCAATCAATTTCGGGTGTATCAGAGCTGTCACTGCTGTTAGGGCAGGGCGATGTTGTGCGCGACCACCCTTATTATTTATTAGCCTTCTTTTTAATTATTGGTGCGGCTTTTACAAAGTCTGCACAATTTCCGTTTCATTTTTGGTTGCCAAATGCGATGGAAGCACCAACACCAGTTTCAGCATTCTTGCACTCTGCAACAATGGTAAAAGCAGGCGTGTATTTGCTAATGCGCATGAACCCAGTTTTAGGCGACACAGTAATTTGGGAAACTGTCTTGCCAGTGTTCGGCACAGCAACATTGGTGATTGGTACGTTGTTGGCTGTGCGCCAAACAGACCTTAAATTAATGCTGGCTTACACAACCGTTGCATCGCTGGGCCTGTTGGTTATGTTAACAGGCTTTGGCGGCGAAAAAGCAATCGAAGCCGCCGTCTATTATCTTATCGCACACGCTTTGTTTAAAGGCGCACTGTTTATGATCGCTGGTATCATCGACCACGAGGCAGGTACGAGAGATGTTCGAAAATTAGGCGGCTTGCGAAAAGCCATGCCAATAACATTTGCTGCTGCTTGTCTTGCTGCTTTATCAATGGCGGGCCTTCCTCCATTCTTTGGCTTTCTTGCAAAAGAAGAAATTTATGCGGCAATCGCGCATCCAACCTTTTGGGGTGTTAGTATTACGCTTCTAACCATTTTTGGTAATGCGCTTATGTTGGTAATTGGTGCGACTGTTGCGCTTAAGCCATTCTTGGGCGAGCCCGTTAAAACGCCAAAAAATGCCCACGAAGGACCCATTCTATTATGGGCAGGCCCAGTTGTTCTTTCTATTGTTGGTTTGGTCTCCGCATTGTTTGCTGGCTTTAGCAATCATGATTTTGTTTCCCCAATGGCCAGCGCAATTGCTGGCACATCGGTTGAAGCACATGCATCTGTAATTCCGCATTTCTCATTGGCACTGTTATTATCAGTTATCACCATTGGGCTTGGCGTAGCTGTCTATTTGAAAATCGATCAGGCTCGTTTCGCAATGGCATGGTTATTGGCAAAAATTGGATGGGGTCCAGATAAGGGTTTCGACCAATTTATTTCAGGTCTTGTTAGATTTGCAACATGGATTACACATCGCTTACAAAATGGTCGTATGGAAGCCTATATGACGACGGTCTTTATCTTCTTTGGTGTTGTACTTTGGGGATCAATGATCTATTTCGATGAGTTGCCAAATGTGCCAAGTTTCCCAGTTTTATCATTTTATGAGTGGGGTATTTTCACCATCGCAGCAGTTGGTTTATTCTCAGTTATTTATGCAAATGACAGATTAACAGCAATTGTATCCCTTGGTATTCAAGGCTTTGCCGTTGCGTTAATTTTCATGTTGTTTGGTGCGCCAGATTTATCCTTCACGCAGTTCATGGTAGAAACATTGTCAGTTGTTATCTTAGCATTGGTAATGACACGCTTAACGTTGAACAAAACCGATGCACGCAAACTGAGCGAACAGTTGTTTGATGCATGCGTTGCACTGCTTGCAGGTAGTGCGTTAATGGTACTATTGCTTTCAGTAATTCAACAACCGTTTGATACGGCACTTTCAGACTTCTTTACTTCGTACAGTAAAGTTGTTGCCCATGGCGGCAATATTGTGAATGTTATTATTGTCGACTTTAGAGGCTTGGATACATTGGGCGAAATATCAGTTGTTATGATTGCTGGCCTTTCAATACTCGCGCTTATTCGCGTTAAAGGACAAAAAATGAGGAAGGTTCTGAAACAATGAACACACTAATTTTTAGAACCTTTGCGCCCTTTATTACAGGGCTCATGGTTGTATTTTCAATTTTCATTTTGTTGCGCGGTCACAATGAGCCGGGCGGCGGCTTTATTGGCGGACTAATCGCGGCTTCTGCTTTTGCTATTTATGGTATCGCAAATGGCGTGCCTCCAGTTAGAAGAGCTATATATTTCCACCCACATTCAATCGCTGGGTTTGGGCTGTTGTTAGCGGCGCTTGCTGGCATACCTTCAATGGTAGCTGGCGTTCCATATTTAACGGCACTTTGGACCTATCCAGTAATTGGCAATGTTGAAGTGGCTTTATCAACGCCATTGTTTTTCGATATAGGCGTTTATTTGGTAGTGGTTGGTGCAATCACTGGCATCGCGCTTTCTTTAGAAGAAAGGCATAGAGGCTAATGGAAACTGCATTATCCATATTAAGCGGACTTTTCTTTATCGTAAGTATTTATCTGCTTTTATCAAAGTATGTCATTCGGGTTTTGCTAGGTGTTGCCCTTTTGGGCAATGCGGTAAATTTACTTATTTTTACAGCAGGTAGATTAACACGCGAAGTGCCACCAATCATTCCAAGTCATTTAGATGTGCCAGCAGTGGCGACTGCTAACCCATTGCCGCAAGCACTTATTTTAACAGCAATTGTTATTTCATTTTCGTTCTTTGCATTTTTGTTAGTGCTTAGTTTTCGTGCTTATCAAGATTTAAAATCTGATGATACCGAAACGCTTCGCTTTGCAGAACCCAAAAACGAACCTACACCGCCGCTCGGTTACTAATATGGGTGTTACTAAAGTTGTTATTAAGGGTTATGAGTTTTAAAATGGTAGTTGGTACAAATGGCAGGTAAGTCTTCAAAAGTAATAGATACAAGCGGCGTGTTGGTGGAAGCCAATGTGCAACTTGTCGACTATTTAATAATTGCACCCATTTTAATTCCAATTATCTTTGGCGCTATCTTATTAATGATGCGCAGGTCTGATGAGTGGACTAAAAGCGGCGTTAATCTGTCTGCTTATGTAGCGTGCTTTGGTATAGCCTTAATGACGCTGGCAAGCTTTGCGCTTTTATTGCGCGTAAATGCGCAAGGGCCAATAACAATGACAATGGGTCGTTGGTTGCCACCTTTCGGTATTTCCTTCTCAGTTGATAAGTTAGGTGCGCTCTTAACATTTGTCGGCTCTTTTGTTGCTTTAATGGGCGCGATCTATTCAACAGCAGATGCAAAAGTCATAGACAGGCGTTTTGGTTTCTATCCATTTTTATTGTTGATGATGGCTGGTGTTTCGGGCGCGTTTTTAACAGGAGATATTTTCAACCTATATGTATGGTTCGAAGTTCTGTTAATTTCGTCATTCGGGTTAATTGTTCTGGGCAGTGAGAAGAAGCAATTAGACGGAACCATGAAATATGCGTTCTTGAATCTGGTCGCAACAACAATGTTCTTGATAGCAACAGGCTATTTATATGGTTTGCTTGGTACGCTTAATATGGCTGACATTGCCATGAAATTACAAAACTATGATGGCGATGGCCCTGTTAGAACCATTGCGGTTTTATACATTGCTGCTTTCTCAATGAAGGCCGCAGCTTTTCCGCTTAATTTTTGGCTACCAGCATCTTATCACACGCCACGCATTGTAGTTTCTGCTTTGTTTGCAGGCCTACTTACTAAGGTCGGTATCTATTCGTTGTTACGCGTAGCTGTAATGTTGTTCAGCTTCGAGCGAGAGTTTTTATCCATAGGCATTGCATGGCTTGCTGGTGCTACAATGCTGGTTGGTGTTTTGGGCGCATTGGCGCAAAACGATATTAGACGTATTTTGGGCTATTTGGTAATTTCTGGCATAGGAACAATGCTGGCAGGTATTTATGTCGCCACTGTTCCGGGTCTTTCTGGTGTTATCGTTTATACAGTGCATTCTATGTTGACGATGACAGCGCTTTATTTAGTAGCAGGCATGATCGGAAAAATTTCTGGCAGTTTTGATTTGCGCGAAGTAGGCGGCCTATACGCTGTCTCACCAATGTTAAGCGCTGTATTCTTTGTGCTTTGTTTAGCAATTGCTGGTTTGCCACTCACTTCTGGTTTTTGGGGTAAATTTATTTTGGTAAAGGCCACACTAGAAGTTGAGGGCGCACAATGGTTGGCGCTTATCATTTTGGTATCGGGTTTTTTAACAACAATTGCTATTTTCAGAATTTGGATATTTGCTTTTTGGCGTGGTGGACCAAGTGGTACTCCCGACGGAAAAGAAAATTATCAAAACAATATACTGGATGACAAATACAAATTAACCGCGTCATTAGTAATAGGTGTTTTAACGGGCGCGATATTACTCATAGGATTTATGCCTGAATGGTTGCTCTCATATTCAGCAGATGCAGCCCAATCACTGCTATTTCCAAATGACTATATTGAGTCCGTTTTTGGTAAGGAAGCGCTATGAATCTTCTATTGATTAATTTGATCTTCATGCTTGCATGGGCGGCTATGACGGGTTCATTTACAGAAATAAATCTCTTATTTGGTTTTGTAATTGGCTTCTTTTCTATTTGGCTAATGCGCGAACAAGTTGGTGGCGGTGGTTATTTTGGCAGGCTAACACGTATCACTTCATTGATTTTGTTATTCTTAAAAGAACTAGCGCTTTCTGCTTACCGCGTTGCAATTGTGGCGCTTAAGCCAAACATGGATTTAAAGCCTGGGATATTTGCTTATAAACTAAAAGTCGATCGTGATTTCGAAATCGCATTGCTCGCAAACCTAATCACACTGACCCCTGGTACTTTGTCAGTTGATATTACAGATGATCGTAAAACACTTTATGTGCATGCAATTGATTGCTCTGACGTTGAAGGAACAAAGGCAGATATTGCCTCTGGCTTTGAGCGTAAAATTATGGAGGCTTTTAGAGTATGACTTATAGCTTTCTAGAAATAGCAATTTGGTTTTCGCTGGCTATGCTAACAGTTTCGTTCTTTTTAACCATCTATAGGGTTATAAGCGGCCCCACATTACCAGATAGAATAGTAGCGCTAGACATGCTGGTTGCTATCGCAATTGGCTATATAGCGGTAATTGGTGTAAAGACAGGCTATTATCTTTACGTTGATATCGCGATTGCATTATCTTTGGTGGGTTTTTTGGCCACAGTTGCTTTTGCCCGCTTTATATTGACGCAAGGTATAACGCGTGAAGACGCAGAAGAAATGAAAAAAGAAGATACGTTGCATCTAGACAATAATGGGGGCGAGCAATGAGTATCATTCCATATTTGGCTGGCATACTAATTATTATCGGCTCTTTTTTTGCATTGGTCGCAGCTATTGGTCTAGTGCGCTTTCCAGATGTTTATTCAAGAATGCATGCTGCTTCTAAAGCTGGCACAGTAGGTTCTGGCCTAATGATGATCGCTTTGGCGGTGGCTGCAGGTGATTTTGCAACAACATTACGTGCGGTGGCAGGCGTTGTTTTCTTGCTTTTAACTGCTCCAATCGCAGCACATCTCTTAGCAAGAGCGTCTTATAAAGCTGGCTACAAATTATGGTCAGGCACAGTAATTGACGAAATGAAAGAATAAACACAATAATTTTTATCAACAACGTAGGGATGGGAGAAATTGCAAATCATTGACATCAGTGATTTCAACTATGTATAGAAAATTATAAATTTTTTTTCTTAATTAAATTTATCAAGAATGAGGGCGCAATCTTGATACTGGAATCCAGTATTCGAGAAAGGAAGATAAATAATGACAGAAACACTGCATGAAAAGGTGGAGGATAACTCTGCCATCATTAGGCATACTTCTGAAGTAATTTCAGCTTACGTAAGTAACAATTCTGTTTCGGCGGAAGAACTTGGCGTATTGATTAAAGATGTCTTTGGGGCATTTAAGTCTGTTGAAGTAAATGCTTCAGGTAAGGCAATGTCTACTCAAAAACCAGCTGTAAATCCAAAGAAATCAGTTTTTCCAGATTATATAATTTGTTTGGAAGACGGAAAGAAATTTAAATCTTTGAAGCGCCATTTAACGGCGCACTTTGGGTTAACACCTCAAGAATATCGTGAGAAATGGGGGTTACCAGTGGATTATCCAATGGTTGCTCCAAGTTATTCTGAGAGGCGCTCTAATCTAGCGCGCGAAAAAGGGCTTGGTAGAAAAAAGAATAATACTGCTGCTGCATAGCAAGTTAGGCCGCATATTAAATTTCAATATGCGGCCTCTAATTTTCTAGATTGGATTATTAAAATAATAATTGTCTAATTTACGCCGTATATATTATGCTTTCTACTTTCGCAGACATTTCGTTTAGGGGATAGAATTTCATTTATTTTTACACAGCTCTAAGTTTAAACATAAAGCGATGTAAAACCTAAGAAAGATATCCCCGTGTACTTGCTTGTCTTCAATATAGGAATATATTCCTAATATCGAAGTAAGGGACAAGTAATGGATTATTATGATGCGAACGAAATCAAGGTTGATAAATTTTCTAAGGGCGTAGAGCAAGTCGATCAAAATTTCACATTAGGTGCACCCTCGCGTGAAGCATATTCTAAATATGCCGGAGAGTTGGCACTAGCTATTGTATCAAGCAATTTAAAAGTGAGCATAACTGACATAAAGCGCTCTAACCGCGGCAAGACAAATATTTGCGTTGCAAGGCAAGTTGTCATGTATTTACTACATACATCCATGTCATGCTCCTATTGTGAGGTTGCTATGTTTTTATCAAGAGACAGAACGACAGTGTCGCATGGGTGCCGTTTAATTGAAGACATGCGCGATGATGAAAATTTTGACAAAGTCATCACAAATATGGAAAATTTTGCATTAGCAGCAATGAATTTGGCTAGTTCCTATTCATCTGTGGGGCAGCCAGATGTTAGATAAAAAACAGACAGATAATTCTAAAGCCCAATTAAAACGTTTTTTAAAGTTGCTCGGCAAAGCAGACACAATTAATTATCAAATGATGAATGATGCTGCGAATTTCATTATTGTCGTTTCCAAGAGACAATTTAGTTTTAAAGTGAGGATGCTGGATAAAGCCTGTAATGATGGTTTGATTGAGCGTAAAAAGCATTCACTTAGTTTATCAAAGAGTGGCCAATCTTATTTAAAAAGGCTGCTGAACCCAGACATGCCATTTATTGCGCAACATGCCGCCTTAAACAAAGCCACCATTAAAATAGATAACTCAAATCGTTCAGTTTTGAAGAATGATAATGAATGCGCGCTATCAAGGCTTTATTCTCGAAAAGACAAAAAAGGTGTTAGCTGGATAGATCATAATGAATATCAAGCAGGAGAGCGTTTAAGAGCAGATTTTGAAAAAGCTCAACTGTCACCTAAAATCTCCGCCCATTGGGGCGTAAGCGTTGCGGGTAAAAGCCGATCTGATAATAGTGCGAATGATATTTCCGACTTTGCACTGGATGCAAAAATACGTTTAGAAAAGTCAATAGAAGCACTTGGCCCAGAACTGTCTGGAGTTGCCCTAGATGTTTGTTGTTTTTTAAAAGGATTAGAGATTGTCGAAAGAGAAAAAGGCTGGCCACCGCGTTCAGCCAAGCTGTTGTTAAAAACAGCCTTGTCTATACTGGTCCGTCATTATGGAATTACCACAGGTGCGCAAGTGCGCTTGAATAGATTTTGGGGTGCTGAAAACTACAGGCCAGAACTGTTCCTATAATGATCCATTATTGTAATTTGCTGATGCAGTGTCTTTAATGCGCTGAACCATTGAGCGTAGACCGTTTGAGCGTTGTGGCGTTATATGTTCTGAAAGATCCAATTGCTCAAAAACAGCATTTTCATTTATACTGCCAATTTCACTAGCGGTTTTTCCAGAAAATATTGCGAGTGTAATTGCGATTAAGCCTCTAACAATGTGAGCGTCAGATGTTCCCAAGAATGTAATTTTTGGATCATTACCCTCACCAATATTTGGAAGTATCCAAACTTGACTTACACATCCTTGAACTTTGGTTTCAGCAGTTTGTGCAGATTCTGGAAAGGCAGGCAGGGAATTGCCTAACTCAATAAGATATTTATAGCGATCATCCCAATCGTCTAGGAATTCAAAATTTTCAACTATTAATTCTATCGACATACAACACTCAATCTGTTTGTTCCCACCATTTGGCAAGAACGATTATGAAACTATTAGAACACATATATATAGGTGTGCATTTTTGTTTCAAATACAAATTGTCTTGTTTGAAAATTATTTTTGTAAAATTGAACCAGTATTTACCAAATCGGTATTTTTATGGTCAGCAAATTGAGTTTGCTTGCCGTAATTATCATCAAGGTAAGTATATGCAATACGAGCGCCCTCGCGTGCTTTAACACCAAGTTGCGATACTATCATGCTACCAGTTTCACACGGTCTGGGATTTCTCTCACAAAAACTACTGGCATCTTGAATGACACTTTGTGCAAGGCTTATCGTTTCAGCTGTCGTAATATTACGCTGACCCTCATCAAGCTGGTCATTACTGACCGGAATAAAAGCAATTGCCACTGTTAGCCAGAAGGCAGATTTAATTAAAAACATGTTAGTCGTCCTTTCCCAAAAATACTCATATCACCTAGGTTTTAATCTTCACTTTTGTTTTCCCGTCAATTTTGATTAAAATTTTAAGTAAATTTGGCCAGATTAATGGCATATCTCCCAAAACTGGCCGTTTTGGTTACTACTTGTTTACCATACCAATAAAAATGAGCGTAAAATGGGCCAAATACGCAAACTATTTCTCTTGAGGCCAATCTGTTTAGCTTTCCATTAAATGTGCTGTGGCATTTTAAGAACTGTAAATATGTATAGGAAATAGTTTTGCGTAAATTAGAGATTTCAAATACTGATCTAAATCAGAGCGGACAAAATAAAGTCCAAGATAATGTATCTAATAAGGTTACAGTGGCAGAAGTGCTGAATCAATTTAAGAGCGCTTTTGATAGCGTTGCTAATAGTGTTTTGCCTGACACCTTAATAAACAAACATTCGGTGCACGATAAAGATGGGCGCATATTATATGCCAGCCCAAACCTTCCATCTGTATTCGGTCTAGAAAATACAGAGTACAGCACTATCAAAGTTTTAGATCATGTGCATGTGCAAGATAGAGTTGCTGTCGCGCATGCGGTTATAAAGTGCGCCAAAAGAGATGACATAACGCCTGTGGAATTTAGAACCATAATGGCAGGGCGAACATCTAATAATTCAGATAAGCCACAATGGTTGGAATTATCACTTAAAAAAATAGAAACTTGTAATGCAGATGAGCCATTGATCGTGGCAACATACACAGACATTACTAAGCGCAAACAAATTGAAACAGATATTTTAGCAACCAAAGAAGATGCAGAACATGCAAGCGATGCTAAAACACGTTTCTTAGGCCATATGAGCCATGAGCTTCGCACACCCTTAAACGCGATAATGGGTTTTTCGGAACTTTTAAATTCACACCTTGCTGCTAAAATCTCAACAGAGAAAAAAGCAGAATATGTTGAACTCATACATAGTTCTGCCAGCCATCTTTTAAGTGTTCTGAATGATATTTTGGATATGTCCAAAATTGAATCAGGTATGTACGAAATATTAGCAGAGCCATTTGCATTGCGAAACTGCCTTTCTAAGACAGTTGCGATGATGCAGGGCCAAGCTCAAATTCGCTCAATAAAACTTCAAAGCATTGGTTTTGATGATGTGCCAGACATTGTTGCAGATGAACGTGCCATTCGCCAAATTATGATAAATTTGCTTTCTAATGCGATTAAATTTTCTGATGATAACAGCGTTGTGTCTGTTGTTGCTGAGCGTACTGCTAGAAATATTTGTTTGAAAATTGAAGATGATGGCATAGGCATTTCTGAAGAGCATATAGAAAATTTAGGAAATCCATTTTATCAGGCAGACAGCAAATATGACCGTAAATACGAAGGCACTGGCCTTGGGCTATCGGTTGTGCGTGGTTTGTTGCAATTGCATGAAGGCAATATCGAGTTTTCTAGCGTGCGTGGAAAAGGGACGACTGTTACAGTTACGCTTCCAATTCATGGACAGTCTGGACGCCGTGTGCCTGCACAAGATCCAATTGAACAAATTACTGAAATACACAAGAAATCAAATGCTGAACATAAAAGTTTCAACATTGTACGTGATGGTGTGCCTGACCGCGCCCGCAATAGTGCTTAAGCCACAGTTTGGAGATTATTATGAAAAATAGATCAGACAATATTATCTTTTCGATTTTACAGGAACACCCTTCTGTTGCAGCTGGCATGGTAACATTTGCAGTTGCCTTCAGTTTGGTAGCAGGCAATGCAATTTATGCACAAAGTGGATCGCATCCTTTGCCACTATGGGCAACGCGTGATCATGTTACAACTCAGTCCATTCAAGTGACATCTAATTTTAAAGCAGATGCTTTTAAGCCAGTTGTAAGACCGGTTAAGACTACAATGCACAGACTGGATAATTCTACAGTGCGCCAAAACAAAATGGCGACAAGCGTAATTAATAACGGCTCTGATTTGGTGGCAGATGTGCAACGCGCATTGTTAAAAGCAGGCGTTTATAAGGGTGGTGTTGACGGTCAACGAGGACCGATGACCAGAGCTGCAATTTCTGCTTATCAAAGCAAAAATAGTTTGCAAGTAGATGGTTTTGCTAGTTCTGCATTGCTTAATCACATTGGTGGCAACGTCCAAAAAGCAAAAGTGATTGTTGCACCAAAACCAAGCCCAGTTGCTACTAGTCAATCAACTGTAAAATATAATGAGAAAATTGTGAAAATTGTTCAGCAAGGCCTTTATAATTTTGGTGAGCCGGACATTTCTGTAGATGGCATTTATGGAAGCCAAACAGCGGCAGCGATTATGCGGTTTCAAGAAAAGTTCAATTTAACCAAAACGGGTATTCCTGATTTGGCATTGATTGAATCGCTCATTTCTAAAAATGCTTTGCCTGCAGGCTAATTTCATATGCGCCTAAAATCATCAATCTTTGTCTCAGCCCTCATTCGTAAACTAGGTAATGAAGGCGCTTTTTGCTGTGTCTTGAATAAAGGCGCTGAAGAGGCTGGTGCCATTTTTGTTTGCCATAACAAAAGTAGAGATAATAACGATTTTTATGGTCCAGTTTCGCAATCATTATTGCCTGAACACCATCAACATGATCGTTATTTCGAGTTGCTTAATACTGCTCAAAGCGATGCTGAAATATCCCAATGTATTGAAAAGCAAAAGCGATTTGATCCAGATATTTGGGTAGTCGAAATCGAAACATCTGCTAGCCTAACAGACATCAATATCATTTCTCACGAAGAGTAATATTTGGATGTTGAATTAGGAAACTTTGCGGTTTGATGCAGTTGAAGAGAATGTTTCTTTTCTTTGTCGACCAGTATCTACGTGTGAAATTGCTGAAATATGTTCGCGGCGCATTTTAACCGAATGGTTGAAGTTTTCGTCTTGGCGTTTGCCTTCAATACGCATTGGCTTAGGCGCGCCAGGTACTTCAAATTTAGCCCCAACTTCATTAAAGATCATGCGACAAATGCCAATATTCAATTCAGTAAATTGTTTTTTAGCTGCCATATATACATCAATACCGCGACCATGTTTTGGAGCAAGCATCAATAAAAGCTGCAAATTTTTTGGTGAAGGAATATCCAATGCCTTAATTAGATATAGTAATTGATCTCCAGCTTTTTTGTGGATTATATTTAGAATAAATTCATTACTCAGGCCAGAAACGTGCGAAACTGTCTGGCTAAAGCCTTTATGATCTAGTGCTCTTGCTTGTCTAATAAGAGTGGCTATCTCAATTTTATTTAGCAATCGATCGCTGGAGGCTGCTGCATTATGCTTGTGTGAGCTGTTTAGTGCATTTCGTACATCCAGCTTTTGTTTCTTGCCCAGTTTTCCACCAACAGATGCAAGCGCAACTATTTCTTCACTCGAAAGCCAAGTGTCATCCTTTTCCTCAACTGCCATGTCCAAAGAACCACTGTATTCAGATTTGTTCATAGTAGAATGCTGATTAACAATGCCATTTGTTTTATCTTTACTATGCGTTGTTGCAGATAGGCCATTTGTCGTACTGGCTTTAGGCGCGACAGTTTCAGCAACAACCGCGGCAACGTCTTTTGATGTTTCCAGCTTTGTTGCTTTAGATGCAACACTTACAAGCAAGATTTCTTCGTCTAATTCTAGAGTGGTTTTCTTAATGGCATCGGATAAAGGTCTAGTAATAAGCGATGCATTGTCAGAAGGATCTATGTTTAAAATCACTTCATCTTTTCCCGCATCGCTTTCATAAGCTACGCGCTCGTTTAATACGCCTGTACTGGATTCTAAGTTTGCCTGATTAACGCCCAGAATTTCATTGCCATCTTTACGCCTACTAATGACATTTGCATATTCCTCACCCATTTTTCGGCTGATGGCTTTTAAATCTAGTTCTTTAAGAATTGGAGAGAACAATAAAAAGGGTGCCGCAACCTCAAGCTTGTCCATGGCCAAATATAAACCAATAGGACGCGGAGTGAATGGGTTTCGTGCCAATATTGCAGCTACTTGCCGTTTATCAGTGTCTGGCAGTGTACCGATGAATTGATAGAAAAATGCCTTGTAAGTTGAAATATCTTCTATGGTAGGGCGATTTTTTTCACAAAATTGGCGTGTTGATTCCAACAAAATGCTAGAAGACTTAGTTCTCCTTTTTTTAGGAAAACCTATTTTGACAGCTTCTACTGAAGACGTAGACATTGGTTTTGTATCTATAGATGCTGAAATCATAAGTGCTCCGCGAAAGCATTGGCCGTCCGCATTTTTTGCGAATCAATTGTGGGGTCTACCCATTGTGGACCAGCAAATCTTTACAAATTGTTAACCATATTTAATTGGATCTTAATGGTGGTTATTAACCAGTCTGGGAGCTTGTTTTTGTAAGCTTAGACCTGTTTACGCAACTTTAACGAAGTACGGGCATCTTAAGGTTGAATTAGTGGGAAATTTATTAAACATGCATGGAGTTTAAGCATGGGACAGATAATCCAAATGCCCGTAATGAGTAATCAGAATAAGTCCAAAAATAAAGTGATTGGCAAAAATACAAAACAAAAAAATGCCATTCGGAAAAATCAACAAAAGTATGTTGATAATGGCCTTAATACGGAGAGTGCCAAGATTTTGTTTTTTACGGGTGTTCGTTACGAACGCATAGTGCAATGCACGTCTATTCAGTAAACTTGAATTAATTCTCTAAATTTTGTTGTGGCTCAACCGTCAGAAATTTTGAGCACTCAATTGCCTTTAAGAAATTTTGGTTTTCAGCTTTCCACCCATCATCTGGGCGTAGAATTCTTACAACCACAAAGCCCAGTCGAATATTAGCTTCAACAATAATTGAATTTTCTATTTCAGCTTGCTCATTGCCTCTAATGTCCAATGCTTGAACTGGATCGATAATTAATAAATTTAATTTTTTATCAATCGCTGTTCTATCATTAAGGCTGTAAATAACCTTGCCACTTTCATCAAAAACAGATGCAGACCAAAATAATTCTGTTTGTTTGCCTACTAATCTTAAAGGGGCTTCTTCTATATCAAAACGGCATACACCATATGAGAAAAACGGATCTACTTCAGATATGCCAGACAGTTGTGAAACATCTTCAAAAATGGTGAAAGAAAATAAATTAGTGCGTCCTGATAAATATGCCCACGCATCGCGTGTGCTATATTGGGGAATTAATAAAACGACTGCTATGTGAATTATACCTGCAAGGACAACGCCCATGAGCAGTATATAGGGAATACGCCACCTCATTGCTCACATTCCCCTCTTAATATTGCCGGCATACGCCTAGATGCAAGTCCTGTGCTACTCGTTGCTGGCGTATCATATAATCTAAGGACCAAGTAGAAACTTCCTTTGCCAGTAATGCTAAGCCAATTGCCAGAGACAGGCGTTTTACTGATGCCTACTCTAAATGCACCTTGGTCAAAGCGTAGTAAGTTTCCAGAATATGTAGCAGATTGTTTTGTAAAACCTGGTGTCACCAAACTCCCATCTTGATTATAAGCAGTTAGCGTCCACAGTCGTGCTGGCGGCGTTCTGCCTGAAATTATGTAACTACAGCTGAAAATTAAGGGGCGACCAGAATTGTCGGTCTTAGCTTCAAAAGCTAAGCCTTCGGTCGCGCCAAGTGGAATGTTTCCGTTTCTTGCTACTTTAGCAATCGTGTAAGGGTCAGCTTCTGCGCCACCTGCAAACGGCCATGCAGTCCATCTTCCAACATTAATACCGCCAATGCCATGACTTGCCTGTAGTGAATACCAAACAGAGCCTCCGCCTAGAATAATTCCTATGGCTAAAACAATCCAGATTGTGAGGTAGTTTTTGAACATTTTTGTAACTTATCAGAATTTTCAGATTATGTTTGATTGCAATGGATTGGTTGAAATATTTCTTTATTGAGCATTAATTTTAGTAAGTTTTTATTGCGTAATTGTAGTGTTATTAATCTGACTGCTTACCAGTTTCTTCGTATACTTCACTGGTGGTGCGGCGCGTAATTTGTCGGCTAACAATTTTAATTGGTTTTGAGAAGCTTTTGACAAGGCTTTAGGGCGCAACACGCTGATTAAGGCTATATCCTGATCTTCATTTTTTTTCTTTTTCCTTTTTGATACTTTTGGCAAAGGATTATCAATAAAAGGGATTGGTCTTAGATCTATGTTTTGGTGAGCATAGGTCATAAATTTACGCCATGTTTGTGCTGGCAAATTACCCCCTGTCAATCTTTTCGTAGATTTGTAATCGTCATTCCCCATCCAAACGCCAGCAACAAAATTACCTGTGAACCCCACGAACCATGCATCTCTATAAGCAGATGTTGTACCAGTTTTTCCAGCAGCTCTAATGCCTCTTAATGCGGCTGCTCGTGCTGTACCGCGTTCTGGAATCTGCGCCATCATACGGTTCATCACACCTGTTGCTCTTTCAGAGAGAACGCGTTTTTTATTTTTAAAAGTTTTGCGGTGGTCATAAACAATCTCACCTTGCTGGTTGGTTAGCTGCACTATGCCATGGCTTTCCAACTTGTAGCCACCTGTCATAAATGTTCCATAGCCTGAAACCATCTCTAGAACGGTTAACCCATTTGAACCAAGCACCATTGCAGGTGTCTTTTTAAGTTCAGAAACAATACCCATCGATCTTGCTTGATCCACAATTAGGTCTGCCCCAATGCCTTTAATGCCATTGCCGCCAAGATAGAGCTGAACTGGAATAGTATTGATTGAGTTAATAATCGCAGTTTGCAGATCAATCTTACCTCGGAAGCGTCCAGAATAATTACCAGGGCACCAGCCTCTGTAACAAGTTCTTTGGTCTGTTACTCTTGTGGTCTCTTTTAAATTTCTAGTTTCAACGGCTGTTGCATAAACAAACGGTTTGAAAGAGGAGCCGGGTTGGCGTTTAGCGCGCGTTGCTCTGTTAAACTGACTGGCACCATAATCGCGGCCACCCACAATGGCCCGAATAGCACCGCTATGATCTGCCACAACCATCGCGGCTTCTGAAACCCCTTTGATTTTACCAAATTGGCGAAGCGAACTTTCAATTGCTATTTCTGCTGCTTTTTGCAAATCAAGATCAACCGTTGTTTTGGCAATAAATGTTTTGTCTGGAAGCTTTGCAGCAATTCTGCGAACTTCATCAAACGCCCAATCTAAAAAATAATTTGGTCCTTCAGTATTACCGCGCTCAACAGGGGTCGCTGGTTTTCTGCGTGCGCCAACCACTTGGCCTTCTGTCATAAACCCAGCTTGCACCATATTGGTCAAAACTTCATTTGCTCTGGCGCGTGCGCGTGGCAGGTTAATATGTGGCGCATATTTTGTTGGGGCTTTAAACAAACCAGCCATCATAGCCGCTTCATTTAGATCTAAATCTTTAGCGTCTTTTTCAAAATAGTATTCTGCCGCAGATTTAATGCCAAAATTACCACCGCCCATATAAGCGCGGTCTAAATAGAGCTTTAATATCTCTTTTTTAGACAAATGCGTTTCTAGCCAAAACGAAATAAACGCTTCTTTGATTTTACGATCAAGTGTGCGCTCATTTGTTAAGAATAGGTTTTTAGCGAGCTGCTGCGTTATGGTACTACCACCTTGCACAACAGAATTAGCTCTAACATTTTCGAACAAGGCTCTTAATAAACCAAAAAAGTCTATGCCGTAATGTTCAAAGAATCGGCGATCTTCTGTCGCCAATACAGCTTTAATAAAAACATCAGGTAAAGTATCAATTTCTTCTGAATCAGATTGACGAACACCGCGTCTACCAATTTCTTTGCCAAAGCGGTCTAAGAAGGTTACTGAGTAATCTTCCTTGCTACGCCAGTCTTTATTGGTCACTTCAAAGGCAGGAATAGCCAGAACCAATAACAATATTAGGCCAACAATGCCTAACGTAAAACCTTCATCCAAGATTTCGATTAAAAACTTTTTAAAACCTGTAACTCTAAACTTACGAAAGAAAACATTTGTGGTTTCTAGGCGCTCAGAAACAACTGAATAGAATCGGAAAAGCATTGAATCGATCCACGAATCAACTTCCAAAAGGCGGCTACGCCCTTTCTTCTTTTTTCTGTTTTCAAATGGATTACGCAATGCTTAGTCTCTCCACAAACCCCTAAGGTTCTTTTGGTAAGACTTCTCATCAAAATATGCAAGATTTACGGCAAATTTCTACCCAATTATTGGTGAATAGTGTAAACGGGCATCACTTTAAGAATTGCCCAAACAAATCTCTTGAAGGGCCAGATTAAGAACCGCCCTATATATGAAAGTAAAAGCATGACCCAGCAGCCATTTTGGTTAACCAAAACGATGGAAGAAATGACGAGCAAAGAATGGGAATCTTTGTGCGATGGGTGTGGGCGTTGTTGCCTAAATAAATTAGAAGATTGGGACACAGGCGCTATATTTTTCACTAATGTTGCCTGTAATCAGCTGAATTGTGAAACTTGCCAATGCAAAAATTATGAGAAACGTTTTGATTTAGTACCAGATTGCATTGATTTAACACCCAAAAAGGTTAGAGAACTGCCCTGGTTGCCACCAACCTGTGCTTATAAATTAGTGAGTGATGGCAAAGACTTATACCCATGGCACCCACTTAAAAGTGGGGACCCAGATAGCGTTCATCAGGCAGGCATAAGCGTTAAAGGCAGAGTATTCCCCGAAGAGGATATGGAGCCAGAGGATTACGAAGACCATATCGTTACTTGGCCTGGCGAAGCGTAGGCAAGAATGGACATCAAACAGGAGAAAAAATTCCTAAATAGGAAAATAATCATTGACACCGTAACGGTGTTGAAGTACATTGTTTGTACGGTCGCAGAAGTAGGCAGATGACTGGCCACCCAAGCAGTTAGTTAAATAAGACTAAGAGTTAAGTATATTGGGTGAGATAATAATCGCGATGATAGTGCCAAGTTGGCGTCTATATGTAACGATTAAGGCACAAAGCGTACAATAAAAGTGCTTAGTTTACTGCTTCTTTCGACAAAGACTACTGCCGCACGGACATCAAGAATATTTTGATGTCTGATGCGGTATTTTTATATGTAGATTTTTGTCTGCATATCTCAAATTTTTTAAAATCAAAAAATAGATGGATTTTTATGACTGAGCAAAATGCTGGGAATAGCCTTTCTGCATCTAAAATTGGTCACATGGCCTCTCAATTGATGGGCATCTTAAATGAGCAATTAGATTGGTTGAAAAATAGTGTTACTGGTGAAGCTTTTTCAGAAGGCCGAACAAAAAACGCGCTGGCCCTTTCAAAAGGGCTACAAACTTTAGAAGAACTATTACAGAGAATGACAATTCATGACGCTGACAAAACTCCACCAACAGCTTTGGAGGTCCGCGCAAAGCTTGAAAAGCAAATTGCCATTATTGCAGAGCGAAACACAAAGGCTGGAAGCGATTGATGCTCTGCCTTTTATAGAGCAGGAAGTTTTAAAAGCGGATTGGCCTGTTTGGGCAAGAGAAAATCAATTGCCGCCAATGGGTGAATGGCGTACTTGGCTTTTAATGGGTGGGCGCGGTGCCGGTAAAACAAGAGCAGGCGCTGAATGGCTAAGGGCAATTGTAAACGCTGATAAGCATTTCTTAGGGGATGCAGGTGGGCGTATTGCGTTGGTTGGTGAAACGTATCAAGACGCACGTGCTGTTATGATTGAAGGTGAAAGTGGGCTGCTTGCGGTGCATCCTCAACATGAAATGCCAAAATGGATACCCTCAAGGCGCAGACTTGAATGGCCCAATGGTGTGATTGGTCAAGTATTCTCAGCTAATGATCCAGACGGGTTACGAGGCAATCAATTTGGTGCGGTTTGGAGCGATGAATTAGCCAAATGGCCATATTTAGAAGCGACTTGGGACATGCTGCAATTTTGTTTGCGGCTTGGCAATAATCCACGCCAATTGGTCACCACGACACCAAGGCCTTTGGCATTGTTAAAGAAAATGTTGGTGGACAATACAACGGTTGTTACCAGATCATCAACGATAGATAATAAGGGAAACCTTGCGCCTGGCTTTGTTGATTTTGTCACGGCAGAATATGGTGGAACGAGGTTAGGGCGCCAAGAAATAAATGGTGAAATTATTGAAGATCGCGAAGATGCATTATGGCGACGTAGTCAGTTAGAAAATTTACGAGTTAGAATAAGCCCGCCGTTAAAACGTATTATTGTAGCCGTCGATCCACCTGCAACCTCAACTGCGAATGCAGATGCTTGCGGTATTGTTGGGGCTGGTAAAGACAGTGAAGGTATTTGCTATGTATTAGCCGATGAAACACTGCACAATGCAACGCCGCAAATGTGGGCCAAAAAGGTTGTAGAATTATACAATAGACTTGGTGCAGATGCAGTTGTTGCAGAAGTAAATCAAGGCGGTGAAATGGTAGAAACCATTTTATCGATGGTCGACAGTACCATTGCTGTGCGCCCTGTAAGAGCCACACGTGGTAAGTGGGTTAGGGCAGAACCAGTAGCGATGCTTTATGCAAGAGGCAGTGTTAGACATGTTGGTTCTTTTGCAAAATTAGAGGACCAAATGTGCGATTTTGGACCTGATGGATTATCGCAAGGTCGCTCGCCAGATCGTCTAGATGCGCTTGTATGGGCATTGCACGAACTGGCATTAAAACAACAAAGCGTGCCACGCATTAGGCCAGCTTAATTAATTAAAACTATATGATGGGACAATTGAATGAGTAAAATTTTGCGCTGGTTAAATGCTGGCACAAAGGGCCTTTCGACGCCCAAAAACAAGGCATTATCAAGCGGTGAACTTGATGGTACAAAATCAGTAGGAACTGTTCATCCAATGGTGGCGCTTCATGGGTTTGGCGATGCATCATGGACCATGTCAGATTATGTTACACTTTCGCGAGAAGGGTATTTGCGAAATCCAATAGCGCACAGATGTGTAAGCCTAATAGCAGAAAGCGCAGCCTCTATGCCGTGGCTTTTATACGACAAATCATCCGA
Source organism: Hyphomicrobiales bacterium (assembly GCA_002400845.2). Lineage (GTDB taxonomy): Bacteria > Pseudomonadota > Alphaproteobacteria > Rhizobiales > Rhizobiaceae > Salaquimonas. Next base: position 15,021 of record NVRK02000118.1, on the reverse strand, counting down.
GATGGAAGTGCACCCAGTACTAGATTTATTGCACAGACCCAATGGGCGTCAATCGGGACAGAGCTTTTTAGAAAACCTTTATTCAAGTCTACTTATTTCAGGCAATGCATTTGTAAATAGAATCTCATTAGATGAAATCCCACGCGAATTACACCTATTTCGTTCAGACAGAGTAACCCCAGTGCTTGATGATAATGGCTGGACGATTTCTTACGATTATGCGGTTGGTAATCAGCGCGTGCGTTACGATTGTAATGAAATTGACGAGCCTATTTTACACTTGAAAATGTATAATCCATTATCCGACCATGAAGGGTATTCTCCGCTATCTTCTGCCCACATGGCACTAGATTTGCACAATGCTGCCTCGCGATGGAACAAAGCATTGCTTGATAATTCGGCACGTCCTTCAGGTGCATTGGTATATTCAACTAGCGAGACTGGAAATTTAACCGAAGAGCAGTTCGATCGTTTGAAAGCTGAATTAGAAGATGGGTACACAGGCGCCAATAGAGCAGGGCGCCCAATGCTACTTGAGGGCGGACTAGATTGGAAAGCCATGGGCTTTAGTCCAAAAGATATGGACTTTATGGAAGCTAAAAATGGTGCAGCTCGCGAAATTGCACTGGCCTTTGGTGTGCCGCCAATGTTGCTTGGCATACCGGGAGATAATACGTTTGCAAACTATAAAGAAGCTAATATCGCCTTATGGCGGCAAACAATTTTGCCATTGGTCACCCGTGTAGTTTCTTCATTAGATCATTGGTTGCTGCCGCATTTTCAGCAAGGGCTTAGGCTTGATGTTGACCGTGATAAAGTAGAAGCATTGGCAGTTGACCGCACTGCGTTATGGGCAAGAATAAACGAAGCAAATTTTTTAACGTCAAACGAAAAACGTGAAGCGACTGGATATAGTGAACTAGATAGCGAGCAACAATTAGATGGTTAGATCAATGTTCTCAATTATCGATTTACCTTTAAACGATCTGCCTGAGACTGCATGGCTTTGGTCTGCTAAATTTTTTGGCGCAATATTAGGTTCGGCTATTTCCATTGCATATGTGTTGCCAAAGGGCAGACGAGAAGCCGCAATTCGTTTTGCAGTTGGCGTGTCGATTGGCTTTGTATTTGGACCATTGGTTGCAAATCAAATTTCCCAATATTTTGGTCTCAATAGTGCCTTATCAAAGGTAGAAATGTTTTTGATAGGTTCGTCTTTAGCAAGCCTTTGCGCATGGTGGGCATTAGGAATTTTACAGCGACTGGCGCAGCGCACAGTAACTCGAAAATAAGCAATATAAAAATGGAGAATAGCATGAACAACTCTAGCTTTTTAAAGCTAAGGGAGAAGAAATTCGTCGCAACGTCACTTGATAAAGTGCATCTCGATGGAACGTTTTCTGGGTATGCCAGCGTTTTTAACGAAGTGGATTTGGGCAATGATTTAATTGTACCCAGCGCTTTCACTAAATCGCTTTTGAAACGTGAAGCTTGCGACATTCGCATGTTGTTTCAACACAATCCTGATGAGCCGATTGGTGTATGGGAGGAAATCACCCAAACCGAACACGGTTTAAAAGTTAGAGGGAGAATCACGAAATCAGTTTCGCGTGGTGCAGAAGTATTGGAACTCATGCGAGTTGGTGCAATTGATGGCCTATCTATTGGTTTTAAAACGGTGCGTGCAAAACAAGACAAACAAAAAAATGTACGACGTATTTTAGAAGCAGATTTGTGGGAAATCTCTATCGTTACATTTCCCATGCAACACTCTGCACGAGTGGATTGCGTAAAATCTAAGTTGAATAAGTCTTCAAAAAACAAACCAACAATTCGAGAATTTGAACGATGGCTCGTGCGGGAAGCAGGACTATCGCGAGCGGATGCCAAAACGGTAATCACCAAAGGCTATTCGCACCTTGCTGGCAGACGGGAAGCTGCAGGCAATTCCAACGACCTTGCAATGCGCATTCGTGCATCAGCAGGTAACCTTCTCTCCTCAGTAAATAGGAATAGTTTATGACTAATAAAATAACAGCACCCGAAACAAAGGCTGTCACAGGTAATTCTGAAGATGTGGCAAATGCATTTGATGAATTCATGATTGCATTTGAATCCTTTCGTGAAACAAATGACGAACGTCTAGCTCAGGTAGAAACCAGAGTGGGTGCAGATGTTGTAACGATAGAAAAAATGAACCGCATCAACACGGCACTAGACGAACAAAAAATCTTGATGGACCGTATGATTTTAAAAAATCAACGTCCTTCTTTTAGCAAAGATAATGGCCAAGGTAATATTCAAACCATGGCAATGGTTGAGCATAAAAATGCATTCAACAACTATATCCGCTCGGGCAAAGAAAACGATCTGCGTAGCTTTGAAGAAAAAGCAATGTCTTATACTTCAGACCCAGATGGTGGTTATTTAGTACCTGATGAAACAGCATCTGAAATTGGCCGCCGTCTAGCGCAAATTTCGCCAATTCGTTCTGTCGCTGGTATCCGTGTTGTATCTTCTGCAATGTACAAAAAACCGTTTGCTATCACAGGTCCATCTACTGGCTGGGTGGCAGAAACGGCAGTACGCCCCCAAACGGCTGCACCTGCATTATCTGAATTGCAATTTCCAACCATGGAACTTTATGCAATGCCTGCTGCAACGTCTTCCTTGCTAGAAGATTCCGCGATTAACATTGACCAATGGATTGCAGAAGAAGTTGAAATCGCATTTGCTGAACAAGAAAGCGCAGCCTTTATTAATGGGGATGGCGTAAACCAACCAAAAGGTATTTTAACAAATACAGTAGTTGATGAAGGTTCGTGGGCTTGGGGGGCGCTTGGTTATGTACCAACTGGTGCTGATGGTGACTTTGCAACAAGCGATGCTTCGGACACTTTAGTGGATACAATTTATTCTCTTAAAGCTGGATACCGTCAAAACGCCAATTGGCTTATGAACCGACGCACTCAAGCAGACATTCGAAAACTTAAAGATGCTGATGGTAATTATCTATGGCAAGCGCCATCAGTGGCTGGTGAAAAAGCCATGTTAATGGGCTTTCCAGTATTAGAAGCTGAAGACATGCCAGACGTAGCAAGTGACAGCCTGTCGGTAGCGTTTGGTGATTTCAACCGTGGTTATTTGGTGGTTGATAGAGCAGGGGTGCGTGTATTGCGAGATCCATTCTCAGCAAAGCCTTATGTCTTATTTTACACGACCAAGCGCGTTGGCGGTGGTGTGCAAGACTTTGACGCAATCAAACTTGTAAAATTTGGCACTGCTTAAACGACGCCCCTCCCTCGTTTAAACATCGCTCAAATATTGCGTGCGATGGTGCCAAATGCGGCCTCGTCAAATTTTGGCGGGGCCTTTTTCTTTTCAACAAAATAGGAACCAACATGGCAGTCAGTCTTGTAACTGGGCCAACCAGCAGGCCAATAACGCTGGATGAAGTAAAGCGACATCTTCGAATTGAAACGAGTGATGATGATTTGTATTTAGAAAGTTTGATTGATGCAGGCATTGCACATTTAGAAAGTGTGTCTGGATTGAAATTAATGACTCAAACTTGGCGACAATATCTTGATGAATTGCCTGAGAAGAATACGGTTCGTTTGGCTGTTTACCCCGTTCGTTCCCTCACCAGTGTTGTCTACTTTGATGCAAATGGCGATGAACAAGAAGTGCCTAACACGCAACTTGAACTCGATAGGTTTTCAAATCCAGCGCGTTTAGAAATTTCTAGTAAATTCCCGGTAGCATCTGCGTTCAATGGAATTGAAATAGTTATACAAGCAGGGTTTGGCGATACTGCCACCGATGTTCCAGACAGCTTAGTTCGCGCATTATTAATTTTGATTGCACACAATTACGAATTTAGGGGTGCAGTACCCATTGGAGATATTCCTGCATCAGAACCTCACGGGTTTAGAACGCTGATAGCGCCTTTTCGGAGGGTAAAAATTTGAGCCGTCATAATTTTTTACAAGCAGGCGGCTTCAATTTGAGAATGACTGTTCAAAAACAAAGCGAAGTCACCGACGGTTTTGGCGGGTTTACAAAATCTTGGGAAACAAAATTTGAAGTATGGGCAAGACTAATTCCCATCTCTGCCGCAATGGTTAGTCTGGTAAGTGGGAAGAATACACAGCTTACACACTACATTTATATACGCAAAAATGATGCGCTCAAAAGTGGTATGCGGTTTGTAAAAGGCGAACGTGTTTTTCTGATCGAAACCATTCAAGATCCTGATGAAACACAGCGTTATCTAGTTTGCACTGTGTGTGAAATTTTTTGTCAAAATGAAAACGGAGACGGAGACACTTAATCATGCAAGCTTCAATAGCCTTACAAAAAGCAATTTACGAAGCGCTTATTACAGATTCAATTTTAATCAATGATTTAGGTGGCGCTTATGTTTTTGACAGCGTGCCCATTAATCAAGAATTGCCATTCGTCCAATTTGGAAAGCTAACGTCTAAAGATTGGAGTACCAGTACTGAAAATGGCGACGAACACGAAATCGAAATTTTTATTTGGTCATGTCACAAAGGCCGAAAACAATTATTAGAGTTAGCTGCCCAAGTTGAAAGTACGATTACAGCCCTTGCTGGTGTGCACGATGAGCACACCATTATCGACATTCAATGCACACAAACAGTGACGCAATATGATGTCAAAAGTGGAAATTTTAAAGCCACGCTGACTTATCGTTGCGTTTCTGAATCATAGAATAAATATTTCAAAAGGAAAATTCAATGGCCGCTCAAAAGGGTAAAGATCTTCTATTAAAGCTAGACGATGGCAATGGCAGCTTTGTAACTGTTGCAGGACTACGCGCACGCCAAATAGCGTTTAACGCTGAAACAATCGATATAACAGATTCAGAAAGTTCTGGGCGATGGAGAGAATTGCTTTCTGGCGCAGGTTTGCGTCGCTCTAGCATAAGCGGTTCGGGTATTTTTAAAGATGCTGCATCTGACGCATTGGTTCGGGCACAATTGTTTTCAGGTGAAACCGCAGATTGGCAAATTTTAATTCCAGATTTTGGAAGTTTATCAGGACCGTTTCAAATCACGTCATTGGAATATTCTGGCCAGCATAATAGCGAGATTACATTTGAAATTTCATTAGAGTCAGCTGGCGCAATATCGTTCGCAAATCTGTAGAGAAGAATATGGGTGATAAAATGGTCAATAAACATCGTGGTGAAATTTCTGTGGAATTAGACGACAAAAATTGGACCTTGTGTCTAACACTTGGCGCACTGGCACAGTTAGAAGATCATTTCAAAGTAAGCGATTTAACGTCGCTTGCTGAAAAACTATCAAGCAATGCTTTATGTGCATCAGACTTTTTAGCTATCATTTTGGCTGGCTTAAAAGGTGGTGGTCATGATGTGGATTCGGCCGCTGTAAATGACATGCGTATTAACGGTGGTGCAACGGGCTATGCAATTTTAGTTGCTGATCTTTTAAAAGCTACCTTTGGTTCTGCTGAAGACACAGAGCCATCAAAAACTAACGAGCGTGTTTAAGAATGAAGGCAAACTGGTGGGCTGTTGCTTTTAGAATTGCTGTTGTTGAATTGGGCATTATGCCAAAGGATTTTTGGAATTTATCTCTCCCAGAATTTAACTTGCTAACTCAAATCCTACCTACAAATCATCAAATTGATTGCCCCAATCGCGAGCGTTTAAAAGCGTTGATAAAGAACCATCCAGACAAAATTAAAGCGAAATAAATGAAAAAGAAAACTGATTATCCTGATGAACATTCGATCACGATTAAGGCAGACACCACTGCTTTTGATACCGCGCTAAAATCAGCAAATGATAGCGCCAAAGATTTTGGTAGAACTTTTACATCGACGATTAAAACCGCGATCATGACCGGTAAGAGTTTTGAGAAAGTTCTAAATGATATTGCATTACGAATTTCAAAAATGGCGTTGAACAAAGCGTTAGCACCAATTGAAGGCGCTATCTCAAATTTGATGGGTTCTTTTATATCTAGCCTTTCAACGCCTCAGCCGTTTGCAAAGGGTGGTGCGTTTTCACAAAATGGAATTGTTACTGCACCAACCTTATTTGGCTTTGGCGGCAAGACGGGCGTGATGGGAGAAGCAGGCCCAGAAGCGGTAATGCCATTAACCCGGGGTGCAGATGGCAAATTGGGTGTTGCAGCGGCCGGTGCTGGGGCAAAATCAGTGAATGTTGTTTTCAATGTAAATGCCAACGATGCTGCAAGTTTTAATAAATCGGAATCACAAATCACAGCCATGCTTGCGCGTGCTGTTATGCGCGGTCAACGTAATCTCTAGTTTTAGCAATATTATAATTTTAAAAGTGGATCAATAATGTCAGCCATTCAATCCTTTCACGAAGTAAGGTTCCCAACCGACATTGCGCTTGGTGCTGTTGGTGGCCCTTCAAGACGAACAGAGGTCGTTACACTCGCCTCTGGAAAAGAACAAAGAAATGCTCGATGGTCAGCTTCAAGACGAAAATACAATGCAGGTTATGGCGTTAAAACTCTAGATGACTTAAGTGAAGTTTTGTCATTTTTTGAAGAAAGACGCGGCAAGCTATTTGGCTTTAGATATAGAGACCCATTGGATTATAAATCTTCAAAACCAAAAGATAATGTAACCTTTAGCGACCAACATATTGGCGTGGGTGATGGCACAAAATCAGATTTTCAACTGATAAAAACATATGGAACCGGTGAGGCGGCCTGGCAACGGCAAATTAATAAGCCAGTTATTGGCACCGTGTTATTAAGCATTGATGATGTTGAAAAAGTTCAAGGTCCTGACTTCACAATTGAAGTTGCCACAGGCGTAATTGAACTTAATATTGCACCAAATAATGGCGCGATTATTAAGGCTGGCTTTGAGTTCGATGTTCCAGTTAGATTTGATACAGATGAGGTGTTGGTTAATCTAACAACATTTTTGGCAGGTGATATTGCATCCATTCCATTGGTGGAGCTGTCACTATGAAAAATTTTGATCCAGCTTTTACCGACCATCTAAATGGCGAGGTAACAACACTGTGCAATTGTTGGCAAATAGAGTTAGCAGACACAACAATTATGGGGTTTACGGACCATGACCGCGATGTAGCGTTAAATGGTATTTTGCATGAAGCAGCTTCTGGTTTTGAAAGTAGTGAGATTGAAGATAGCCTTGGGATATCTACAGACGAACAAGAAATAGCTGGTGCTCTACAGTCTAATAAAATTACGGCGGAAGATATTTTTGCCCGCAAATATGATGGCGCACGCATTAAGCACTTTGTTGTAAATTGGAATGAACCATCACAACATGCACTCATGCGAACGTTGATAATGGGCGATATTTTTCAATCAGATACTGTGTTTAAAGCCAGTGTTAAATCTCAAACATCCTTGCTAGATCAAACAAAAAATAGACGGTATCAAAAGTTATGTAGTGCGCAACTAGGCGACAAGAATTGCAAAGTTCTTCTTGGAAATAGCCTGAAGAAAACTGGCGTTGTTCGTATAATAATTAGCAGTCAAATATTAGAGGTTAGTGGTATAGATACTTATTCATCAGGTTGGTTTAGATCAGGTGAATTTAAACTATTGACGGGAAGTAATGCTGGTAGAAAAGTCAAAATTGCTGAGCATATTGCCCCTCTAGAAGGTGCAAATAATTCCATATTACATTTGTGGGAAGGCCTACCAGAAGGCATGACTATTGATGACACATTCGAAATCATACCTGGTTGCGATAAGCACTTTTCTACATGCAAAGCAAAGTTTTCAAATGGTAATAATTTTCGTGGTTTTCCTCATATGCCAGATGCAGAATATGTAATGAGTTATGCTTCAGTCTCTGAGCAAATGGATGGTGGTCCAATATTCCCCCAAGATGAATAAATTCAATCATAATTGAGAAGAATTGACCATGACACGCGAAGAAATTGTGTCCAGCATTCTAACAGAATGTCGGAGCTGGATTGGCACGCCCTATATCCATCAAGCCTCGCTCAAAGGCGTAGGAGCAGACTGCTTGGGCCTTGTCAGAGGTGTTTGGCGTCATCTTTATGGTGTGGAACCAGAAGCTGTCCCAGCTTACTCGCCTGATTGGGGCGAGGCCTGTGACAATGAAACTATTTTGAATGCTGCGAACAGGAATTTTGTAAAAGTTTTTGAAGACCCAATGCCAGCAGATTTGTTGGTGTTTCGTTGGCGTGAAGGAGCGATCGCTAAGCATGTTGGAATCTTATTAGATCATAAAAACTTTATCCACGCTTATGAGGGTGCAGGAGTCGTTGAAGCAAGTTTGGGCAGTCATTGGAAAAAAAGAATAGTGGGCATATATCGCTTTCCAATTTTACCCCTAAAAAAGGAATGTAAATAAATATGGCAACAATTGTTTTGCAAGTTGTTGGTGCTGCTATTGGTGGTGCAATAGGCGGGCCTGCGGGCGCTGCTATTGGGCGTGCTATAGGTGCAGCGGCTGGTTATGCAGTGGACCAACAAATTTTTTCTAAAGATCAATTCATCGAGGGTGGTAGGGTTGAAAATGCTAGATTATTAAGTTCAGGAGAAGGTGAAATAATTGCTCGAAGCTACGGGCGAACTCGGTTAGGTGGAAAAATAATTTGGGCAACCAGATTTTTAGAAGTCCGCTCTACAAAGAAATCTAGTGCAGGTGGCAAAGGCGGCGGTCGATCTGTTACGACAGAAAGCTTCGCTTATTTTGCAAATTTTGCAGTTGGTATATGCGAGGGTGAAATTTCAAAAATTGGCCGTATATGGGCAGATGGTGAAGAGCTAGATCAAACACAATATGAAATTAGAACTTATAATGGCTCACAGTCACAAACCGTTGACCCTTTAGTTCAGGCAAAGCAAGGAACAGACAATTCTCCTGCCTTTAACGGCACCGCCTATGTGGTGTTTGAAAATTTTCCTATCGCAAAGTACGGCAATAGAATTCCGCAAGTTTCCTTTGAAGTCATCAATAGTGTTTCAACAGTTGATAGATCAATAAAGGCTGTTTGCTTAATTCCAGGAGCCAGCGAATTTGCATATTCTCCAACTCAAATAAGTGGCACGTTAAGAGGTGTAACGATCTCTGAAAATAGGCATGTCTTTACAGCTGGTTCTAATTGGAATGCTTCACTAGATGAGTTGCAAGCATTATGCCCAAACTTAGAATCTGTCGCATTGGTTGTTTCATGGTTTGGCACAGATTTGCGTGCTGATAATTGTAATATTGAACCAAGAGTTGAGCACAAGGATTACAATCGTGGTAGTTGGCGAGTATCAGGAATAAATCGTGCTTCAGCTAATTTAACATCGAAAATAGAGGGGCGTCCATCTTATGGTGGAACACCGACAGATGCGTCTGTCATTGAAGCGATTGCGGATCTAAAACAACGCGGTTTAAAAGTCTTGTTTTATCCTTTCATCATGATGGATATTCCAGGCAATAACGGCCTTCCAGACCCTTATGGTGAGGACGAGCAACAAGCTCATCCATGGAGAGGGCGTGTAACCTGCCATCCTGCCATTGGCGAGCCAAACACCGTGGATCAAACAGCAATTGCAAGTGAGCAAGTGTCGCAATTTGTTGGCTTAGCAAGCTCCAATGAATTTTCTACTTCTTTAGGTTATGTTTCTTATTCAGGGGAAGAGTTTTCTTATCGTCGAATGATTTTGCATTACGCCACTTTGACCAATTTAGCAGGCGGCGTTGATGGTTTTCTCATTGGCTCAGAACTACGTGGCCTTACTCAAATTCGTGGATTAAATAATTCATTCCCATTTGTGCAAGCATTGCAAACTCTAGTGCAAGATGTGCGTCAAATTGTTGGCGCTAATACCAAGTTAAGTTATGCAGCTGACTGGTCTGAATATTTTGGCTATCAACCTCAAGATAGTACTGGTGACGTATTTTTTCACCTAGATGCGCTTTGGGCTGAGCCAGATATTGATGCGATTGGCATCGATAATTATGTTCCCCTTGCTGATTGGCACACTATTGGTGATCCTGAAAATGCTAATGTAAAATCAATTTACGACATTGATTATCTAAAATCTAATATTCTAGGTGGCGAGGGTTATGATTGGTTTTATGCAAGCCAAGGAGAAAAACTTTTAGGCAATCGAACGCAAATAACAGATGGACTTGATGAACCTTGGATTTACCGTTTTAAAGACATTCGTTCGTGGTGGATGAACCCGCACTATGAGCGTTTGGCTGGGGTTAAAGCTCAAATGCCTACCGCTTGGGTTCCTGCTCAAAAACCCATTTGGTTTACCGAAATTGGTTGCCCAGCTGTCGATAGAAGTGCGAACCAACCCAATGTGTTTTTCGATGCAAAATCATCAGAATCCAAACTCCCATACGCTTCAAATGGTGGTCGTGACGATTTAATTCAGAATAGATTTATAAAGTCACAATTGGAATTTTGGCAGAATGAGCAAACTAATTTTGACAATCCAAATCCAATTTCACCCCATTATAACGGCCCAATGGTTGATACAGCTAATTTTTGGTTTTGGGCTTGGGATGCGCGCCCGTTTCCAACATTTCCTCTTGATTCAAAACTTTGGAGTGATGGTGAAAATTGGAACCGAGGACACTGGCTAAATGGCAGATTAGGGGGCTGCCCAATTGATGATTTAATAACTCAATTATTTGCAGATTATGGGTTTGCAAATGTAAACATCAAGGCAGATGGGTTTATTGATGGCTATGTGCTTGCAAGAGAGGGATCGCTTGCAGATGCTGTTAGGCCGTTACTTAGTTTCTTCAATATCTCACTTCGTGAAGAAGATGGTAGTTTTGTTATGTTGGGTAAAAATTATCACGACCACATTGTCATTTCAAAAGATGATTTGGTTCAAGAAGATGATACCCCTGCATTGACTTCTATACGCGGTAGCGAAATTGAACTGCCGCATGAAATGCATGTTCATCACGGTGAGATACTGACAGATTTTGAACCGACCACGTCTTATTCAAGAAAAATGGATACCAATAGCGACCGTCAAGTTAAAGTGAACTTAGCAGTTAATATGGGTAAAGAAGTTGCAATTTCTAAAGCCGATGCGCGGTTACGTGATGCATGGAATAGCCGTGATACTGTAAAATTTAGCTTGTCACAAAAACACCTACATTTGGATGTTGCAGATATAATTGAAATTGAGGGGCAAAAATTAAAGTATCAAATTTTATCATCGGCCCAAGGCGTTTTTCGTGAAATAGAGGGCAATGGGTTTGAGTATTTTGAGGAAAGCGTTTCCAATTTAATGCTCAACAAAAGGAAATCAACTTCACTGCAGACGGGCGGAAGACCGTTGGCTGTATTCATGAACTTACCCTTGCAGCAAAATTCACTTTCGCCACAGCGCGCTATTTACGTTGCTGTTAATGCTCAACCATGGGGCCATAATTATGCCATTCAATCATCGCCCACGTTGGAGGGATATTCATTAAGGGGTATTGGCGATCAGCCTGCAAGTATTTTTCAGTTGTTATCACCATTGGAAGAAGGCCCAATTGGCAGATGGGATTATGCCGCTAGAATACATCTCAAAACTGATGGTACTTTTCTAGAGTCGATTGAAAATATTTTGGTATTGGGCGGTGAAAATACTTTAGCGGTAGAAACCAGAAAAGGTGGCTGGGAACTGGTTCAGTTTTTAAACGCTGAATTAGTAGGCGAAAATGAGTGGATTTTAGATACCATACTAAGAGGGCAATTAGGCACTAATATTGAAACCAGCCAAGGGGCAAATGTTGGTGCAAATGTAGTTTTATTAGATGCTTCGATGGTGAAAATAGATGTTCCCATGCATGAAGTTGGACTGGAGCTAAACTGGATAATTGGTGCAACCAATGAACCTGTTTCTGACAAAACCCATGAAAAAAATACATTTGCTTGTACTGGGATTAATGCACGTCCCTTAAGCCCCGTTCATGGTAAAATTATAGAAAAACCAAATGGAGATATCCAACTCCATTGGATCAGGCGTTCAAGGTTAAATTCTGATAGCTGGGAAGTGCCAGAAACACCGCTTGATGAACAAAATGAACGATACAATACTTCCATTAAAAATGAGGAAGGTGACTTGCTGCGCGAACTGGTGTTGGAGGAGGCATCTTTTACATATTTGAATGAAGCGCGTATTGAGGATTTTGGTTCTGCAACATCCCCAGTCTCGTTCCATATCTCTCAATTATCAGATGCAGGTCTAAAAGGCCCTGAACTCATAATTACGAGTTAATCCCCCCCAATAAAATAGGAGTACAAAATGGTTGATGAAAAACCATGGTTCATGTCGAAAACAATCTGGAGTTCTTTAATCGCTGTTGCCGCCGCACTGATAGCATCATTAGGCGTTACCATTGATGGTGGAACACAAGATGCAATTGCAAACTCTGCTGTGCAATTGGTCGCAGCATTAAGCTCAGTTTTTGCAATTTATGGACGTCTGTCTGCAACTGAAATAATTTCTTAAAGGAAACAAGATGAGCGTCAGCTTAAGTTCACTTTTTTTGGCGCTCATCACTTTGGTCACCCGTATAATTAATTTTGTAGATGTTCGTAATAAAAAAAATAAAACAACTGAAAATCATTCACTTCGTAGAAGTAAGGGTGATCTTGAAAAGTTGTTGCATGCAATAAAAATCAGACGGAAGATTAGGAATGCTAATAAACGCCATAAAAATAATGATAGTTATCTTAGCGTTGATGAACTTAACAAATTGCGCAAGCCTAAAAACCGCTATCAACGTGACGAGTAACGAGGCAGATAGATCTCCAGTTTTTTGTGAGATATTTGTACCAATTAACTGGAGCAGTGCGGATACAGAAGAAACACTTAGGCAGGTATTAGAGCATAATGCTGTTTGGGATGGGCTTTGTACGCTGGGTTCATAACGACAATTTCATTCATTTGTTGTTCAGCTTCAATCTGCTAAGAGTAGTTTATGAAAAATTCTATAAACATATTTATTATTTTAACTGCTATTTTATTTGCAGTGCCAGCACATGCCGCTAGTTGCTCCGATATCGCAAATGACCTTGCAGATGACTTGAAAGCAGAGGTGCTAAGTGCCAAAGCAACAGGCGATGGCTGTAAAGTAAAACTAAAATTGCCTGCAAGTAATGGTAAGCAATCTAGGATAGTCACCCGAACCATTAACAATTAAACTCTTTGTAGAATCGCTGCTAGTATCAGCAGATAGAATTACTGAAGTTATTTGAGCATTAGCTAAATAGAGAGCAGAGTTTATGAGAGTTCTTATTGTTGAAGATGATAAAGATTTAAATCGCCAACTTGTTGAGGCTTTTGGTGAAGCCGGCTACGCAGTAGATAAAGCGTTTGATGGTGAGGAGGGGCATTTTCTAGGTGATACTGAACCCTATGACGCGGTAATTCTTGACATTGGTCTGCCAGAAATGGATGGCATAAGCGTATTAGAGAATTGGCGCCGTGAAGGCCGAAAAATGCCTGTATTGATGCTAACTGCGCGTGATAGGTGGAACGACAAAGTGTCGGGCATTGACGCAGGCGCTGACGATTACGTCACTAAGCCATTTCATATCGAGGAAGTTTTAGCCAGAGTTCGCGCTTTAATTCGCCGTTCTGCTGGACATGCCACATCTGAAATTGCATGCGGCCCCGTTTTGTTAGATACGCGTACATCAAAAGTAACATTGGATGGAAATCCTGTAAAACTAACGTCACACGAGTTTAGATTATTATCTTATCTTATGCATCACCAAGATAAAATATTATCCCGCACAGAACTTACAGAACACTTATACGATCAAGATTTTGATAGAGATTCAAATACAATTGAAGTTTTTGTTGGTCGTCTACGCAAAAAACTTGGCGGTCATTATATAGAAACAGTGCGCGGTCTTGGGTATCGGCTTGTAAATGAATTGCCTGAAATAAAATCGAAGCCCGCCAAGAGTAAAGCCTAATGAGTTTGTGGCGTCTGTTAACACGCACTCTAAGCGCAAGGCTGTTTATTTTAAGTTCAATTTGGGCAATTGTATCTGTCTCAGCGGTCGCATTCTTTATCAGCACGGGTTACCGAGATAACTCAGAGCGTCGTTTGCAAGAATTACTCACTGCTAACATTTATGCATTAATGGCAAATGTAGAACCAGATAAGGATGGCAAATTAATAGGTTCGCCTGATTTGCGTGATGCACGGTTTTTAAAATTTCAATCTGGTTTTTATTGGTCGGTTACAGAAATGAAAAATCCCTCCAATCTGTTGGTTTCAACCTCACTGGTTGATGGTAAAATCTTGCAAAATCTAAGTGTAGATTTTGATTCTAACTTTGAAAGAACTTTCAACACAACGGACAATGCTGGCAATAACTTGATTGGTGTTGAGGCGCAGGTATTTTTAGGTGAGGGCGATGACGTCTATAGTTTTAAAATTACTGGCAATAAGGGCAGTTTAGACGGCGATGTGAGCGAATTTACGCGACAACTATTGGTCTCCTTATTTTTGTTTGCACTTGGGTTTATTTTAGTTTCATATTTCTTGGTTAGGTGGGGATTGTCCCCATTGGGTGAAATATCTAACAGCCTCTCAGATATTAGAGAAGGTAAAGCCACCAAGCTAGAAGGTGAGTTTCCTAGTGAAGTGCAGCCCTTGGTCGATGAGGCTAATTCTTTAATTCATTCCAACAATGTGGTTGTAGAACGCGCACGCACACAAGTTGGAAATTTAGCGCATTCACTAAAAACACCACTGGCTGTTTTGAAAAATGAAGCAGGTAATACGAAGCCACAAATTCGTTCTTTAATTGAGGGGCAAATTGAACAAATGCAGTCTCAAATTCAAACTTATTTAGATCGCGCCCGTATCGCAGCCCGTGTTGGCAGTGTAACCTCCAGAACGCAGGTTACACCTGTCGTTGAGCGTTTAGTACGTGTGATGAATAAATTGAATCCAGAATTAGATTTTAGTGTTGTGAATAATAATAATAGTGATCTTGCATTT
>NVRK02000117.1 GCA_002400845.2 Hyphomicrobiales bacterium | reverse complement strand
TATTAATAGGCGCGCCCGCAGCCAAATCACCATCCATATTGATCGCGCATGGTACACCACCCACCAACCAGTTAGGGTGAATGTCTTTACCACCAAAGATCGTACGCGTTGTCATGATTTCTTTTTGGAAATCTAGCGCCTCAAGGTAGTGGGTTACAGCCATCAAATCTGCTTCTGGTGGCAATAGATAAGCTGGGTTAGTCCAGTAACCATTTTTAAACGGTCCCAGTTGTCCACTTTCTATGAATTTTCTAATACGTGTTTGTATATCGCGAAAATAGCCAGGAGAAGATTTAGGGTGATGTGGTGAAACGCTTTGCTGAAGAGAAGACGTCGCTTTTGGATCCGCTTTAAGCGCGTTTATTGGGTTTACCCAATCAAGCGCATGAAGATGATAAAAGTGCACTAAGTGATCGTGAATTTGCAAAGACAATTGCATGATATTGCGAATTGAATTGGCATTTTCTGGAATGTCGATGTTTAGCGCATCTTCAACGGCACGAACCGATGTTAAAGCGTGCGTACCAGTGCAAACGCCACAAATACGTTGAACGAAAGCCCATGCATCACGAGGATCACGGCCTTTCAAAATTACTTCTAGGCCACGCCACATTGTTCCAGTAGAAACGGCGTTCCTAATAATGTTATCAGAATCCACATTTACTTCGCAGCGCATGTGTCCTTCAATCCGAGTAACAGGATCAACAACAATACGTTGTCCACTGTCATCAAGGCTGTACCCATTTGGTGTTATAATTGTAGACATTATTCTTGATCTCCCCTCTGCGTAACCCGTTTAACGGCGCTCGCAGCAGCATGTATTGCAGCAGCTCCACCCACAATGGTGGCTGCAGTTTTCCCTATCTCATCGGCATTCGATTCAATGCCAAAGCCTTTAATATCTGTGAGTCGATCATAAAAGGAACCTTTGTCCCAAAAACCATCTTCCGAGCAACCAATACACGGATGACCCGCTTGAATTGGAAAGGATAGTCCGCCACTCCAACGCACTGTAGAACAGGCATTGTATGTTGTTGGGCCTTTGCAACCCACTTTGTATAGGCAGTAACCTTTTTTAGCGCCTTCATCGTCAAATTTCTCAACGAATTGTCCTGCATCAAAGTGCGGACGACGATAGCATTTATCGTGAATACGCTGAGAGTAGAACATTTTCGGACGACCCTGACGGTCAAGCTCAGGCATTTTTTCAAATGTAAGCATGTAGGTGATAACAGCAGTCATCACTTCCGAAATTGGTGGGCAGCCAGGAACCTTAATAATAGGCTTGTTGGCAATACCAGGCACCATATGAGTAGGTGTTGCACGTGTTGGATTTGGACGTGCAGCTTGCACACAACCCCATGACGCGCATGAACCCCAAGATATAATGGCTTTAGCATGTTCAGCAACGTGTTTTAGTTGCTCAACAAATGGCTTGCCTGCAATAATGCAATACATACCATCCTCATTAAGAGGTGCATTGCCTTCAACGGCAAGAATAAAGTTGCCGTCATATTTTTCGATTGTTTCTTCGATAATTGCTTCAGCTTCATGTCCAGCTGCTGCCATGATGGTGTCATCATAATCAAGCGAGATCATCGACAAAATTACATCTTTTGCCAATGGATGCGCTGAACGAATGAAGCTTTCTGAGCAACAAGTACATTCAAGTCCGTGCAACCATAAAACTGGAAGACGGGGTTTTGTTTCCATCGCGTGAGCAATTTGAGGAGCAAATTCTGGCCCCAATCCCAATGCAGCCGCTGTTAGGCTGCAATATTTTAAAAAGCTACGACGGGTAATACCCTGTCGGCGCATGACGTCATAAAAAGTCTCATGCATAATGTAGTCCCTCCACCTGTTATCTTTACAAAGACGATTAATTACGTCTTAAGATGCCTTCTAAGAAGCAAGTGTTGTGCCAAGTAATAAATATCGTTTAATATCAAGGCCTTAAGTGATATTCCAGGAATCTGCAGTGACAGAAGTGGAATCTAAAAAGTCATTATTCTGGCAAGGGTGGAAAGTATTCTTCCGCTAAAAAACATAAGATGAAAATTGTAAAAAATATGCATGCAGCGCAAAGTTGTCATGCTGCCAAACTTGTTATTAGATCAGGCAATGAGATTGTAAAAAATCTAGTATGAGAAGGGATTGAAGAATCTAGTCTAAGTCTAATAGAGCTTTTAATTTTTCAATTGTGTTGATTTCGCTAAAGCATTTAAGCGTTGCTCTTGCTTCGCTAAAATCTGAACCCAAAGTATAAACACCGGGTGAGACGATGCAGGGAACGCCTGCACCTGTGCAAGACAATAACCCATTTCTAGAATCTTCTAAGCCAACACACACGTCAGGGTCTAAGCCTAATCTTTCAACAGCAAGATTAAAGACATCTGGCGCAGGCTTCTTGTTTTCAACTTCATCACCAGCGGCAATAACCTCAAAAATTTCTGTCGCTGGTTTGCCAAAGCAAGCAAGGCTTAAACAATCTACATTAGGTGTGTTTGTGGTTGTCGCGACAGCCACACGAATACCCTGTGCTTTTGCATCTTCAATAAGATCGCTAATGCCAGCGCGCAAACTTGTTGAACCACTCGAAATTATTTCGGCGTATCGAGTGGTTTTTATTCTGTGTAAAATTGCAATTTGTTCAAATTCTAACTGGGGTGCATTAGGTCTGTGGGTACGCTGATATTCCAACATGCGTTCTTTACCACCGGTTGTTTTTAAAAGCTCTCCATACATTGAAACATCCCAGTTCCAATCCAAGCCATGGGCTTCGAAGATATCGTTAAATGCTAAGCGGTGGGCTTCTTCGGTTTCTGCCAAAGTACCATCTACGTCAAATATAATAGCTTTTAGTTGTTTCATTTTCTTAGCTTATCTGCTCAGACAGTTTAACAAGTGCTTGATGCACATCATTCAATGAATCAACAACAATGTTGGCGCCTAAGTCTTCAACTGGTATATTGGTATAGCCACCACGCACCGCAACGCTTGGTATTTTAGCATTAATCGCGGCAGAAATATCGGCAGGGCTGTCACCTACCATGATTGTACGATCGCGAGGTGCTCCCATTTTTTCACAAGCTGTAAAAAGCATGTCTGGTTCTGGCTTGCGTGTCGCGCATGTATCACCGCCTATAACGGCATCCACCAAATTTTCCCAACCAAAATGGTTGATGATGGTGCGTGAAAAGCCTTCAGGCTTATTGGTTACCACTGCGATTTTAATTTGTTCAGCCTTTAATTGCTTCAGCAATTCTTCAGCGCCATCAAAGGTAACGGTTAAGCTGGTTAAGTTCTTTGAATAAATCGCCATCATCTGATTCGTGACATTTTCTAGCGCGTCTTTAGAAAGCGGAGAACCAAGATGTTTAAAAGATTTATCGACCAATACCTTAACGCCATTGCCAATCATTGAGCGTGTTTCATCAACGCTTAAGCTAGGTAAACCATGCTCTTTCAATAAAATATTAGAAGCATGATTTATATCAGGCACTGAATCGATCAATGTACCATCTAAGTCAAACAAAATGGCTTTAGCTTTTATAGAATTACACATCATTCACTTCTTATGATTTTAAATTTGTTAATTACAGTACGCTTTTACATGCATTAATTGCAGTATAAAAGTAGCTATATCGCCGCGTCAGATGCTTCACGAATAGCGCGTATATTGTCGCCATAAGGAGCAGGGTTATCGACACTGCCACCTTTAAATACGGCAGAACCAGCAACCAATACATCTGCGCCAGCCGCACTCATTAACGGACCTGTTTGCGGTGTAATGCCGCCATCAATTTCAATTAAAATGTCGCGGTCACCGATCATATGGCGTAATTCTTTCACTTTATCGATTTGGCTATGGATAAATTTTTGACCACCAAAGCCTGGGTTTACTGTCATCACGCAAACAAGATCAATCATGTCCAAAACATATTCGATGGATGATGCAGGCGTGGAAGGATTAAGCGCAACGCCCACCTTACACCCTAGGTCACGTATAAGCTGAAGCGAGCGGTGAAGGTGCGGACCAGCTTCAACATGAATTGTAATATAGTCAGACCCAGCATCAGCAAATGCTTTTAAATATGCATCGGTTGGGGCAATCATCAAGTGCACATCCATCACGGTTTTAATATGGGGACGAATGGCTTTGCACATATCTGGTCCAAAGGTTATGTTAGGCACAAAGTGCCCGTCCATAACATCAACATGTACCCAATCGCAGCCCTGTGCTTCGATCGCTTGAATTTCTTGTCCAAAATTAGCAAAGTCAGCTGCCAAAATGGAAGGTGCAATAAGTATCTTGCCCATGTTATTTGCCTTTTTGTACGTTTTTTCTTTTTTCTTTTGAAGGTGGTGTGAAGTTAAACACACGGCTTGGTGATAAATCTTTTGCGGTGATGGTTGATAATTGTTCGGCAGTTACAGGACCATCATTTTGCTGAAACAAGCGATTGGCTTGGCGCAAGCGTGCGCGGTCTAGCGCGTTACGAATAGAACGCGCATTAGCAAAATATGGTTGTTGACGGCGTAGATCTATATATTTGCTCATTAGGGTGTTTGCTTCATCATCAAAGTGATAATTTTGCTGATGAAGCATGGATTGAGAAATCTCAAGCAGTTCCTCATTGCCGTAATCAGGAAAATCAATGTGGTGCGCAATGCGAGAGCGAAAACCAGGATTACTTTCAAAGAAAGTATCCATACGATCTTCATAGCCTGCTAAGATAACCACTAAATCATCGCGATTATTCTCCATGACTTGAAGCAGAATTTCGATGGCCTCTTGGCCGTAATCGCGCTCATTGTCGGGACGGTATAAATAATATGCCTCATCAATGAACAACACACCGCCCATGGCGCGTTTTAAAATTTCTTTTGTCTTAGGGGCAGTATGGCCAATATATTGGCCCACCAAATCGTCCCTAGTTACCGAAATCAAATGCCCTTTGCGTACATAGCCCAAACGGTGCAATATGTCGGACATGCGCAAAGCAACAGTGGTTTTACCAGTGCCCGGATTGCCCGTAAAACTCATATGCAGGGTAGGGGTTTCGAAGCTGAGGCCCATGGCTTTACGAGCGCTTTCTACCAACAGCAATGCTGCTGTTTCGCGAATACGCTGTTTCACGGGTTTTAGACCTATCAATTCTCTATCAAGTTCATCAAGAACTTCACCTACACCAGAGTTTTCATATTCTGCTTGTAAGTCAATTGATGTAGGCAAAGGAGCCTCTAAGCTTTCGCCCTGAGTATCCAATTGATTGTGATTTTCGTTTTGCCCAATAGCCTCAGCCATTATTATTTTTCCTTATAGTTTGGAAATAGTGTTTAGTTCGCAGTAACGCAGAGTTAT
Source organism: Hyphomicrobiales bacterium (assembly GCA_002400845.2). Taxonomy (GTDB): domain Bacteria; phylum Pseudomonadota; class Alphaproteobacteria; order Rhizobiales; family Rhizobiaceae; genus Salaquimonas. The sequence continues at coordinate 6,084 of NVRK02000117.1, read as the reverse complement.
TTCACGGTTTCCCACGAATAACGCTGGCTACGGCCTTCAATGTCCGTACGTGTCAATTTGAAAGAAGGCTCTTTTGCAGGTCGGCTAGCGATGAAAGACATCACAACTGACTCAAAGCCACGCTCATTATGAAACGCATTGATACGAATGTAAGTATCAGGATGAGCCTTGCGGCAATCCTCAAGTTCAATCATCGCACCTTTGGGATCTTTAAGATCGAACATTGGATGTCCGAACATTTCCCAATACGTGTTGCGAGGGTGTGGATCGTCGGTGTATTCAATACCAATGGCCCAGCCTTTTGAAAGACAATACTCCATTTGCGCTGAGATCTGCTCGTCTGTTAGATCGGGCAGGAATGAAAAACATCCTTGAGTTATACGCATAGTTTTTTCTCCTTATAAATCCGATTATGAGCTTGTTGGTGAAGGCACAAAGTCTGATGTGTCTGTTGATGTATAGTTGAAGCTAATGTTGCCCCATACGTCTAAGGCGGCTTCTAGTGGCTTGCACCATTTTGCAGCTGTGCGAAGGATTTCTGGACCTTCATTTGCAATGTCACGGCCTTCGTTACGCGCCATAACCATTGTTTCAAGTGCAACACGGTTTGCTTGTGCGCCAGCTTGAATGCCCATTGGGTGACCAATAGTACCGCCACCAAATTGAAGAACAACATCGTCGCCAAATAGGTCAAGCAATTGGTGCATTTGACCGGCATGAATGCCGCCAGAAGCAACAGGCATAACTTTTTTGATATCGCCCCAGTCTTGGTCAAAGAAAATACCACGCGGCAGATCAACTTTATTATGGGTCTCACGGCAAACATTATAAAAACCTTGAACAGTTAGCGGATCGCCATCTAGCTTACCAACGGCAGTACCGCAGTGTAGGTGGTCAACACCAGCAAGGCGTAGCCATTTTGCAATAACGCGGAAAGAAATACCGTGGTTTTTCTGGCGCGTATAAGTACCATGACCCGCACGGTGCATGTGCAATATCATGTCGTTTTGACGGCACCATTCAGAGATAGACTGAATTGCAGTCCAACCAATGATTAAGTCGACCATTACAATGGTTGAACCCAATTGCTTGGCAAATTCTGCACGCAGATACATTTCTTCCATAGTACCAGCAGTGATGTTTAGGTAGTGACCTTTAATCTCGCCAGTTTCAGCAGTCGCTTTGTTGACAGCTTCCATGCAATACAAAAAGCGATCGCGCCAGTGCATGAAAGGTTGTGAGTTAATGTTCTCATCATCCTTCATGAAATCAAGACCACCTTTTAGGCCTTCATACACAACACGGCCATAGTTTTTGCCTGATAGACCAAGCTTAGGCTTAGTCGTCGCGCCAAGTAGCGGCTTACCAAATTTATCCAAACGTTCACGCTCACCAATAATACCTGTTGGTGGGCCTTTAAAGGTTTTGACGTATGCAACTGGAAAACGCATGTCTTCCAAACGCGCAGCTTTTAGCGGTTTAAACGAGAACACGTTACCAATGATAGATGCTGTAAGGTTGGCAATTGAACCTTCTTCGAAAAGAATAAGGTCGTATGCAATATAGCAGAAGTACTGGCCTGGAGTGCCCGGCACTTGGTCTACGCGGTAAGCTTTAGCGCGGTACTGGTCACTCGCAGTTAAACGGTCTGTCCAAACAACTGTCCATGTTGCTGTTGAGCTTTCGCCAGCAACAGCAGCAGCAGCTTCAATTGGGTCAACGCCTTCTTGTGGGGTGATGCGAAATAGAGCAATAAGGTCTGTTTCCTTAGGCTCATAATCACCGTCCCAATAACCCATTTGGGCATATTTAAGAACGCCTGGTTTGTAGCGTTCCTTACCTTTGATTTCCTGTTTATCTTTGTTAGACATATAAAGTCTCCTTTTAGAACTTTTAGTTTGATGGGAGTTAAGCGGCTTTTCTGACGCTGGTTTTTGGATCTAATTCGCCTTTGGCATAGCGCGTCGCCATGTCATCAATTGCAATTGGTTTGATTTTTGAAGCATTGCCTGCTGTTCCAAAACGTTCGAACCTATCAAGGCAAAGCGCTTCCAATGCATCCATTGCTGGGATCAAAAATTTACGTGGGTCAAATTGCTTAGGATCATTTGCGGCAACTTTTCTAAATTGCCCAGTCATTGCCATACGACAATCTGTATCAATGTTTACCTTGCGAACACCGTTTTTGATGCCGCGTTCAATTTCTTCAATCGGCACGCCATAAGTTTGTGGCATGTCACCACCAAATTCGTTGATAATGTCTTGCAATTCTTGAGGAACTGAAGAAGAACCATGCATCACCAAATGTGTACCTGGAAGTTTTTTGTGAATTGCTTCGATGGTTTTCATTGCAAGAATATCGCCATCCGGTTTACGGCTAAATTTATAAGCACCGTGTGATGTGCCACATGCAATTGCTAACGCATCAACTTTTGTGCGTTGAACAAAATCAACCGCCTGATCTGGATCAGTTAATAGCTGTTCCATAGACAATTTGCCTTCTGCGCCAGAACCATCTTCAGATTCTGCTTCACCCGTTTCAAGTGAACCAAGAATACCAAGCTCACCTTCAACTGATGCACCAACCCAATGGGCCATGCGTGTTACACGCTCTGTAATATCAACGTTATAGTCGTATGACGCAGGGGTCTTCATATCTGCTTCAAGTGAACCATCCATCATCACTGATGTAAAACCATGACGGATTGCTGAAGAACAAGTTGCTTCATTGTTACCGTGGTCTTGGTGCATACAAATTGGAATATCTGGATACATTTCGGTAAATGCTTCTACCATGTGGCGTAACATAATATCGCCAGCATAAGAGCGCGCACCACGACTGGCTTGCATAATGACTGGAGCATCACATTTTTTGGCGGCGTTCATAATTGCCAACCCTTGCTCCATATTATTGATGTTAAATGCGGGGACGCCGTATGAATTTTCGGCGGCATGGTCAAGTAATTGACGCATAGTAATTAGAGCCATTAGTTTATCCTTTTCAATTTTTCTGCGGTCATGTTTAATGCGGCAATGCCAGGCAATTCTTTACCTTCAAGCCATTCTAAAAATGCGCCACCAGCAGTGGAGACATAGGTGAAATCGTCAGCAACGCCGGCAAGGTTTAATGCGGCCACAGTGTCGCCACCGCCAGCAATAGATATGAGTGAGCCCGCACGAGTGAGTTCGGCAGCCTTGCGTGCTAAAGCGACAGTCGCCATATCAAATGGCTCCATTTCAAATGCACCCATAGGGCCATTCCAAAGGATTGTTTTTGCGTTGGTAAACTCTTCACCAATGGCGACTACAGATTTTTTGCCAGCATCTAAAATCATTGCCTCTGGTGGACATTCGTTTAGATTTGCAGTGACGCTTTTTGCGTGTGCAGCAAATTCAAATGCATAAACAACATCGACTGGAAGTATGATTCTGCAATTGGCCTTTTTAGCTAAGTCACGAATTTCGTGAACCGTTTGCACTTGGTCTGGTTCAGCCAAAGATTTACCAATTGTATAGCCATCAGCCAGCATGAATGTATTTGCCATGCCACCGCCAACTACAATTGTATCGACTTTAGAAACTAGGTTTTTAAGGACTGCAATTTTACTGGAAACTTTTGCGCCGCCAACAACTGCGATGGCTGGGTGCATTGGGTTTTCTAATGCCGCAGTTAAAGCATTAATCTCTTCGCTCATTAACGCACCAGCATAGGCAGGCAATTCATTTGCAATTGCGTAGGTCGAAGCATGTGCTCTGTGCGCAGTTGAAAAAGCATCGTTTACATAAATGTCACCAAGACGGGCCAGCTCTTTTGCAAAGGCCACATCATTGGCTTCTTCACCTGCATGAAAACGTAAGTTTTCACACAGCAAGATTTCACCATCTTTTAGCATTTGCGATGCAGCAACCGTGTCATTGCCAATGCAATCTTTAGCAAATTTCACATCTTGGCCCAAGGCAATTGCCAATTCAGACAGAACTGGAATGATTGTAAATTCCATATTGCGTTGCCCATTTGGGCGACCAAAGTGAGATAAAACGGTAATTTTTGCTCCTGCTACCAGCAAGGGTTTGATGCTCTTAGCAAAGCGTTCAATACGCGTTGCATCAGAAACAGAACCGTTGTTAACAGGCGCATTTAAATCAGCTCTTACAACCAAGCGTTTGCCAGCAGCCGTTTGCGCATTTATGGTTTGGAAACTGCTCACAGCAATGCTCCCATAGCAACTGCTGTATCAGCCATACGATTAGAAAAGCCCCATTCATTATCGTACCAAGATAAAATACGAGCCGAACGACCATCCATAACTCTAGTTTGGTCGGTGTGCAGAACTGAAGAATGAGGGTTGTGATTGAAATCAATAGAAACGTTTGGAAGGTCTGTATATCCCAAAACACCTTTCAACGGACCGTCAGCGGCTTTACGAATAGCATCGTTAATTTCTTCAACAGATGTATCGCGGCTTGCATCAAATTTTAGATCAACCACAGAAACATTTGGGGTTGGTACACGAATGGCAACGCCGTCTAATTTTCCATTAAGTTCAGGCAATACCAGACCAACAGCTTTTGCCGCGCCAGTAGACGTTGGTATCATTGATTGAGCCGCAGCACGCGCACGATAAAAATCAGAATGCATGGTATCTAAGGTCGGCTGGTCGCCAGTGTAAGAATGGATAGTGGTCATAAAACCACGTTCAATGCCAATTGTGTCGTTCAATACTTTTGCAACAGGTGATAGGCAATTGGTAGTGCAAGATGCGTTTGAAACAATTAAATCATCAGCCGTTAAAACGTCATGGTTCACGCCATAAACAATTGTTTTGTCTGCATTTGCACCAGGTGCAGAAATAAGCACACGCTTCGCGCCACTTTCTAAAAGCAGTGCCGCTTTATCACGTGCTGTAAAAATACCAGTGCATTCAAGCGCAATATCAACATTGCCCCAAGACAGTTTTGTCGGGTCACGTTCAGCGCTTACGGTAATTGGGCCAGTGCCCACATCAATGGTGTTTTTATCAACTGTAACCTTAGCTGGGAAACGTCCATGCACACTGTCAAATTGTAGTAAATGTGCGTTCATATCCACTGAACCAAGGTCGTTAATCGCAACGACTTCAATGTCAGTGCGTCCAGATTCGATTATACCTCGAAGCACATTTCTCCCAATACGGCCGAAGCCGTTTATTGCAACACGAATTGTCATTTTCTAATACCCTATTGTTTTTTAACTAGTTTTTCGGCTGCCTTGACGGCGGCTTCTACTGTAATTCCAAATTTTACGAACAGTTCTCCAGCTGGAGCAGATGCACCAAATCCTGTCATTCCGATAAAGGCACTGTTGTCACCAAGCAGTTCGCCCCATCCTTGTTTGATGAGTGCCTCAATGCCCAAGCGTGGGGCAGAACCAAGAACTGAACCGCGATAAGCTGCATCTTGCTCTGCAAATAATTCAAAACATGGCGCTGAAACGACGGCAGCATTTATGCCTTTTTCATTCAGTTGTTCAGCAGCATTAATTGCAATTTCAACTTCCGAACCTGTTGCAATAATCGTCACATCACGTTTGCCATTTGCTTCGCGTAAAATATAAGCACCACGTGCACTCATATTTTCTTTGGATACTTTGGTACGAACCGTTGGTAAGCCTTGGCGCGAAAGACACAAAACTGAAGGTGTCGTATCGCTCATAATTGCCAATTCCCATGCTTCTGCTGTTTCCACAACATCGGCAGGACGAAACACATTAAGGTTTGGAATGGCGCGCAAACTTGCAACTTGTTCTACAGGTTGGTGCGTTGGGCCATCTTCACCCAAACCAATGGAATCATGCGTCATTACATAAGTTGTTGGAATACCCATCAATGCAGATAGGCGAATTGAGCCACGGCAATAATCTGCAAATGCAAGGAAAGTGCCACCATAAGAAATGAAACCACCATGAAGCGCTAGACCATTCATAACAGCCGCCATGCCATGTTCACGAACACCATAATGGATGTATCGTCCATCATAATTATCCTTGCTAACAATGTCTAAACTGTCAGTTTTAGTAAGGTTTGAGCCTGTTAAATCTGCTGAACC
>NVRK02000116.1 GCA_002400845.2 Hyphomicrobiales bacterium | reverse complement strand
TAAATAAAAGCGATAAGTAAAACAAAATGGCATCTCTTAATCCAATTAATGCGACTTCAAATGGACGCGGCGTTACCGCTGTGCTTGGCCCAACAAATACGGGTAAAACGCACTTAGCCATAGAGCGCATGACTTCTTATTCGTCTGGCATAATCGGTCTGCCATTACGTTTGCTTGCACGCGAGGTCTATGGCCGAATTTGCGACAAAGTTGGCGTTGCCAATGTTTCGCTCATTACTGGTGAAGAAAAAATTACGCCAAAAGGCGCACCCTACGAGGTCTGCACCGTTGAGGCCATGCCACAACATACCAGCAAAGCATTTGTTGCAATTGACGAAGTGCAATTAGCAACTGATTTTGACCGTGGGCATGTTTTTACTGATCGCCTTATGAACTTACGCGGCCGCGATGAAACAATGTTATTGGGCGCGTCAACCATTGCCTCCACTTTACAAAAGTTACTGCCTGGCATTGAGATTATTACACGTCCAAGAATGTCGATGCTCGCCTATGCAGGTTCTAAAAAAATTACTCGCATGCCACCGCGCAGTGCAATCGTCGCATTCTCAGCAAACGAAGTTTATGCGATCGCAGAACTCATTCGTCGACAACGTGGTGGCGCGGCAGTGGTTCTAGGATCCCTAAGCCCACGCACACGCAACGCCCAAGTTGAACTTTACCAAAATGGTGATGTAGACTTTTTAGTCGCAACCGATGCAATTGGCATGGGTTTAAATTTAGACCTAGATCACGTTGCCTTTGCGCAAGATAAAAAGTTTGATGGCTTTTCTCATAGGCGATTAAGACCAGCCGAAATGGCACAAATTGCAGGCCGCGCTGGTAGACATACTAAAGATGGCACCTTTGGCGTTACAGGCCAAGTTGCCCCCTTAGAAGATGAGTTAATAGAACAACTTGAAACACACTCCTTTGAGCCTGAAAGGGTTTTAACGTGGCGCAATCGCAATTTAGATTTTAATTCGATTGATGCATTGCGCGACAGTTTAGAAGTTCCTTCTGCGAATCGCTTGCTTATGAAATCGCGACCAGGCACCGATCATGTCGTTTTAGAAGACCTAGCACGCGATTTAGTGGTGCGTGACATTTGCACAAGCCAAGATCAGGTCAAATTATTGTGGGATGTTTGCCTCACGCCTGATTATCGAAAGATTTCCCCTACCCAACATGCGGAATTACTTGGAAAAATATTTATAGATATTGCAGAAAAAGGTTCTGTTAATGAAGTTTGGTTAGAAAAACAAATCAAACATTGCGATAACATGTCGGGAGAGATTGACGCCCTCTCTCAGCGTATTGCGCAGATCAGAACATGGACTTACCTAACAAATCGGCCTGATTGGCTAAAAAATGCAACGTTTTGGCAAGAAAAGACTCGCAATATCGAGGATAAGTTGTCAGATGCGTTACACGAAAACTTGACGAAGCGATTCATTGATCGCAGGACAAGTGTATTGATGAAAAGACTGCGGGAAAATATTAAAATGGAAGCAGAAATCAAACCTTCAGGCGAAGTATTTGTTGAAGGACATAGCGTTGGAGAGCTTCACGGCTTTCGCTTTGTTCCAGATGCATCGGCCGAAGGACCAGAAGCAAAAGCTGCAACAGCAGCTGCAATGAAAACACTAGCGAGCGAAATAGAATTAAGAGCAGGCCGACTTTCAGCATGCCCTAATTCAGACATCGTATTTTCGAAAGACGGCACGTTACGCTGGCTAGGCGAACCTATTGCTAAAATGGTAGCAGGCGATGATCTATTACGCCCTCGCACCATTTTACTTGCAGATGAACAATTAAGCGGCGCTGCACGTGATAGCGTAGCTGCCCGTATTGATCGTTGGCTTTCAAACCATATTGCAAACATTTTAAAACCGCTTGTCGAAATGTCAGCCGACCACACCCTAGAGGGTATTTCTAGAGGCGTGGCCTTTAGATTGGTCGAAAGCCTTGGCAATATTGACCGACGCGAAATTGCAAAAGACATTCAAAGCCTTGACCAAGACATGCGTGCAGGCTTGCGCCGCCACGGTGTACGGTTTGGCGCTTATACTATATTTGTGCCAAGCTTACTAAAGCCAGCACCTGCTGAATTACTTTGCCTATTATGGGCGCTTAAAAACGACAAACAAGACGCAATTGGCCTAGACGAAGTGCCGACAATTTTGGCCTCTGGCAGAACATCTACTGCACTAGACGAAAGCTTTGAACCAGAAGCATATCGCTTATGCGGCTACCGTGTATTGGGCAAAAAAGCTGTTCGTATTGATATTTTAGAACGCCTTGCTGAACTCATTCGCTCAGCAATTTATTGGAAGCCAGCAAGCGAAACAGCAAAGCCAGAAGGCGCTATTAATGGCGGTGCATTTTATGTAACCCCTGCCATGATGTCTATTTTAGGTGCAACCCATGAAGACATGGAATTCATCTTAAAAGGTTTGGGCTATAAAGGTGAACCAAAACCAGAAGCGGAAATTAAACCTGCTGAAGCAGTAAAAGAAGAAACTTCTATAGAAGCTAATACTGAAACGCCACCTGTAGAAATATCAAACATAGAAGCATCGAATGTAGACGCGCCAAGTGAAGACGCTTCAAGTGTAGAAGCAAAAATTGATGACAAACCAACTCAAGATGCACCTGAAACTGTAGGTGATGAAAAAGCTGAAACAGCACCTACAGATGGCGAAGCTGAAGAAGTGAAAACCATTCTTGTTTGGAGCCAAAGTCGTCCAGCAGGTCAGCGTAATAAAAACTTTAAAGGCAAAGATAAAAAGCCGTTTAAAAACAACGCTGCCAAAGGCAAGTCGAACAACAATCAAAATGGCAATAAAAAGCCATTTAACAAATCGAAAAAACGCCCTGAAAAACCATTGGATCCAGATTCTCCATTTGCAAAATTGGCTGCCCTAAAAGCCAGCATGGGAAAATAACCCAAACATGAGTGTCACTGGTTCGCAAACACGTATCAGATTAGACAAATGGTTATGGTATGCTCGCCAAGTAAAAACGCGAACCCTTGCCCAAAAAATGATTAGTGGCGGTAGGGTTCGCATAAATGGTGAAAAAACCACAAGTTCTAAAAAACTTGTTGGGGCACAAGATATTTTAACCGTAACCTTGCCGCGCGACATCAAGATTTTAAAAATCAACTCATGCGGCACAAAACGCGGATCATTTAACATTGCGCAGTTGCTTTACGAAGACCTTTCACCTGAAAAAGAGTTAAGGCAAAAAGAGACTAAACTGGATACAGAACCCGTTGCAGGCAAGCGGCCCGATAAACGCGATAGACGCGCCGCGCAAATATTAAATGGCAAAGCAGATTTAATATAATTTAGATTTTCAAATAAAATGTCCCATACACTTTAGAATATTCTACTAACCAGCGACTATTTAACAGCAAATTGGTCCTTGAGTTGGTCAAATAAACCCTGTAGTTAATCGCCGATATTGATTGTCACAAGTGTGGCAATATTCTGGAGTATATATGACTTACATTGTCAACGACGCCTGCATTAAATGCAAATATATGGATTGCGTAGAAGTTTGCCCTGTAGACTGTTTCTACGAGGGTGAAAACATGCTGGTAATCCATCCAGACGAGTGCATTGATTGCGGCGTGTGTGAACCAGAATGTCCTGCAGAAGCAATTTTACCAGACACAGAGCCTGGTATTGAGAATTGGCTACAAGTTAATGCTGATTTTGCCGAACAATGGCCAAATATTACACTTAAGCGCGATCCACCTGTTGATGCCAAAGATTTTGATGGCGTTGAAGGCAAATTTGAAAAATTCTTCTCAGCCAATCCTGGACAAGGTGATTAAAGGGCGAGTAGACGCACTCACTTTTGAGCAAGGCGTTAATCATATCGATTAACCCATTTTAGCAACGTATCGCCATTAAAATTGATTTTAATCAAAAAATATGTTACCAAAACGTTAACAGTCGAAATTGTGCAAGTGTATAAGTAATAACCGTTAAGATTTATCCATTGATTATCTATTGATTGCCCAATGATTTTCATAGCGATTAAGGTGATGCTTAATATGTTTGCGCCACATGAGGAAATTTTTCAAATTTTGTGATACCTGCCTTTAAGACCAATATTGTGTTGGTTCGCTTTTTTAGCTCGGCAATTCATAAACTAAGTTCCCATACGACTAAAACCATAATATTCCATAGTTCACTCTATGGAACTTCAGAGCGAGCATTGTTCTGAAATAATCCGTTTGCATATTGCAAACCAACTAGGAGTAACCCAGCATATGGCTACTGCCAAAAAAGCTACTCAACGCCAAGGATTTAAAATTGGCGAATTCATCGTCTATCCATCCCATGGTGTTGGACAAGTTACCAACATTGAAGAACAAGAAGTTGCAGGCCACAAATTAGAGTTATTTGTAATTAATTTTGAACAAGATAAATTATTACTACGCGTTCCAGTTGCTAAAATTGAAGCTTCTGGCATGCGCAAACTTGCTGAAGCTCAAACAGTTGAGAAATCGCTTAAAACTGTACAAGGCCGCGCCCGTGTTAAACGCACCATGTGGAGCCGTAGAGCGCAAGAATATGAAGCAAAGATCAACTCTGGCAGTTTAATTATGATTGCAGAAGTTGTGCGCGATTTATTCCGCTCAGAAAATCAGCCCGAGCAATCTTATTCTGAACGCCAACTTTACGAAGCAGCACTAGATCGTATGGCTCGCGAAATTTCTGCGGTTAAGAAAATTTCAACAACTGAAGCAGTTGTAGAGATTGAAAAGAACCTTGCTAAAGGTCCTAAACGTGGCGCTGCGGCTGAAACTGCGACAGATGCTAAGAGCGACACTACTGATGCTGCCAAAGACGATACAGCAAAAGATGAAGTGGTTAAGAAAGACGAAAAAGCCGCATAGCTTTTTCAATACAGTTTTATAATTTAAAGAAACCCAGAACATTTGTTTTGGGTTTTTTTATGCCAGATTAATTCTAAATACCTGCCTTAATAATCACTCAATAATCACTCAATAATCACTGACAATTTTCACTTTAGAACCAACTTCAGGCACTTGACCAGTTTTCAATCCGTTTAATGTTTGAAAAAGTTTTAAGCCCTGTGTTGTACCTTTCATGCGCGATGCAAACGACCCTAAAGTATCTGAACTCAAAACTGGAACTACCCGAATCTTCAAAGGCTGCAATCTAGCTTTTTCTGCATCAGATAATTGGCGAAAACTATTTGATATAGATTGAGCAGAACCACGAATATTCAAATCCCCGATCGGTCCAGCTGTAATGAATCGATAAACTTGTCTATCAATCAAAATAGCCTGAATGACAAAATCCCAAGACCCACCCTGTGCTGTGGCGCTTGCAAGTGGCAATCCATTATATATGCTTTCAACAATGGAGCCTTCGTTTAAACCTTTTATCCAACCACTTTTCATATAGTCAGTAAGCGATTGATTTTTACCAATGATTGCCGCATCAAAACGAGTAGCCAATTCCCCTGGACCGTTAATAACCACATTGGTCGAATGGTTTTCTACACGCGCGCCCTTTGGTGCCTTAAAAGTAATACCAAGCGAAGCGTGTGAGAAACGATTGCCCCTCACAAATCCTTCATGAGAGCTATCCCCAAACATTATGCCATCAATACCGTATTGATAACGGCCTCTATCTGCTTCGCCTAATCCAGGCGCACCAAAAAATCTTGCATGTCGTTTTGCAAGATCAATTCTACGAGGCGTCGTTGGGTGACTGGACAAAAAAGATGCATCTGCAAATCGTCCAGTACGCTTTGTATTCAACCCTTGAAAAGCCTGCATGGTTTGCAAAAATCTCGAAGCACCATGTGCATCAAAACCAGCGTTACCCAACATGCGAATACCAATCGCATCGGCTTGCAATTCTTGATCTTTTGAAAAGTCCGACAAACGCAACTGGTTTGCAGCCAGCGCAATTCGACTAGCAACGTTATCGCCCAAAACCTCATTCACAACTTGCTTACCAACATCTTTGGAAGATTCTTGCTTGCCGCGCAAAATAGCATGATTGGCAGAAACATGCGCCATTTCATGGCTCAATACTGCCGCAAGTTCTGCCGTATCATTGGCAAGCGCAAGCAAGCCACGCGTAACGTATAAATACCCGCCTGGCAGAGCAAAGGCATTTACCTTTGGTGAATTTAGAACTGTAAGTTTATAAACCCGCCCCTTATCTTGCGAAACACTCACCAACTTACCAACAATAAGCGCTAATAGTTTTTCCACCTTACTATCGCGATATTCACCGCCATATTTTGCTAAAACGAGCGGATGCTCACGCTGACCAATTTTTTCTTGTGGGTCAATTGGGCGTATCCAACTGCTCGTGTGCGAAGTATTTTCGTTAGTGGCTAAACCATCTGTAAGATTGCATCCAGACAGCACAAGTAGGCCCATTGATAAAAGCACATTACTAGGCTTTACCAACACGCTCTTATTTAAGTAGAATATTCTGCCAACTCTCTTCAACAAGCTTAAAATTTTCTGTTACCCTCAGCACTATTACTCAGCTATAGCCGCACCATTTTTGCATTCATCTCAAAGCATGAATGATTCATGCCCAACCTGTAATACAATGTGTACTACAATAAGAATATACTAGACTTTATTATGACGCAATTTAATCAAAAAATTACTACTAAACTACTACTTTTATAAAATGAAATTTGTGATCCAAAATGGCATCAATCCGCAAGTCAACAGTAGTTCAAAACATTAATTACCCTAACGCTAAATGACGTTTGTCTTTCATTGTTTTGAGGACAATTTCTGACCTAACTTGACCAACAGCTGGATGAACTAATAATTTTTGATGCATAAATTCAGCAAACTCATTCAAGTCACGCACATGAATTTCAATAACATAATCAGCGTCACCAGATACTGAATAAGCTGTTCTCACCTGCGGTTGACGATCTAAAAAGGTTGCAAACTCTTCATCAATGCCAACATTATGGCGCATTAAGTTTACCCTAGTTATCGCCCTCATACCAAAGCCCAAAGCCTCTGCATTCAATATTGCACTGTACCCTTGAATGATGCCCTGTTGCTCTAACGCCACTCGGCGTCTTGAACACTGAGATGCTGATAAATTCACAATTTCTGACAACTGAGCATTCGTCAAACTCGCGTCCATTTGCAATGCGGTTAAAATACCACGATCGAACTCATCTATCTTCATTTCACGCATATTACTCTCCTAATTGCAAATTTAATGCAGATTATAGAAAGTATTGCACGATTTTGCAAACTCATTTCACCGTATCAGTGTTATAATTACAGTTACCATTTAGAAGAAATACCTAAATTAAGGAGACAAACGATGGGTCCATTTCCTCATGACGCACCAGTTGCTAAAATTTCTAAAGAAAACCCAGCAGGGACTGATGGATTTGAGTTCGTCGAATTCTCACACCCAAATCCAAAAGAACTGGATAAATTATTTCACCAAATGGGATTTACGCCCGTTGCAAAACATAAAACCAAAAACATAACGCTTTATCGCCAAGGTGATATAAATTATATTTTAAACGCAGAAAAAAAAGGCCATTCTGCAAACTTCGTAAAAGAACATGGGCCTTGCGCACCCGCTATGGCTTGGCGTGTTGTTGATGCAAACCATGCCTTAAAACGCGCGGTGAAATTAGGCGCCAAAGAATATAGCGGAGAAGGAAAAGTAATTGATGCACCTGCTGTTATGGGTATTGGCGGATCTTTGCTATATTTTATTGATACCTATGGCGACAAAGGCTCTTGCTACGAAGACGACTTTAATTGGTTAGGCGCGCCCAACCCAACGCCAAAAGGCTTTGGGTTTTACTATTTAGACCACCTGACGCATAACGTGATCCGTGGGAACATGGACACTTGGTACAAATTTTATGCAGATACATTTAAGTTTCACGAAATTCAATTTTTCGATATTAAAGGAAAACATACAGGCCTTACATCACGCGCGCTAACCTCACCATGTGGAAAAATAAGAATTCCAATCAACGAAAGCGCCGATGATAACAGCCAAATTGAAGAATACTTGCGTGAGTATAAAGGCGAAGGCATTCAACACATCGCCATTGCAACAGAAAACATCTACCAAAGCACAGATGCTATCAGCGCTAAAGGCATGAAATTCATGCCAGCACCACCCGACACTTATTATGACATGTCGCACAAGCGTGTAGCCGGACATTTAGAGCCTTTGGATAAAATGAAAAAGCATGGCATTCTTATCGATGGCGAAGGTGTGCTTGGCGGCGGCGAAACAAAAATACTTCTTCAAATATTTTCCAAAACTGTGATCGGCCCAATATTTTTTGAATTCATTCAACGCAAGGGAGACGATGGTTTTGGCGCAGGTAATTTCAAAGCGCTATTTGAGTCTATTGAAGAAGACCAAGTGCGCCGTGGTGTTATCAAAGTTATTTAAACAATTGAGACACCACCAATGTCGCCACCTTCCCAAGAAAGAAACAATTATATAATGCACCATTGGAAAGACTATCCCTCAGCACCCAGCAATGGGGCATTTATTGGAAACCTGCCAGACATAAGCCAAGGTGCGACAACACTAGAACTGAATACCAAAAATGGAAATTTTCCACTGATACTGGTAAAAATAGATGGCAATATTTATGCCTATGTTAATATCTGCCCACATCATTTTTTACCGCTAGATTATCGTTATAAAAAAATACTTAGTCGTGATGGAGAATATCTTGTGTGCTCTGCACATGGCGCTAAATTTGATTGTAAAACAGGCCGAATAAAAACAGACAAATTAACAACACATGAAATGGTTGACTGTCTTTTACATCGTGTACCATTAAACATAACCACCGATGGTAAAATCACAATTGCTCACGATAAATGAAAATTCAAAATGCCAAATATTATTTTGGTGACCCCAAGTGGATTCGAACCACTGGCCTACAGATTAGGAATCTGTTGCTCTATCCGGCTGAGCTATGGGGCCGATGTGGTATCTTTAGTTAATTGGGTATGAGTGTTCAAGCTTCTAATTTAGCAATTTGGAAACAAGCCTTGGGAATTATTGGGACACTGGCAATCTTACGAACCTACTTACCTACTCTAAGGCCTGCTTCTCTAATCAACCGCTGAGCTATGGAGCCGATGTGGGTGTAGTTTCTGATGTTGGGTTACGTCGTCAACTCTTGTAAGAGAAACAGACTACGAATCTAGGGGGCAGAGGTTCGAATCCTCTCGGGTGCACCATTCTTGTTCAAAAGTGGGCACTAATTTTCCAGTGCTGTTAAAGTTGCTCACCAACTTGGCTAAGTCTGTGCTTGACCCGCTGATTTTGATTATATTTTCACCCACATCAATATGGCTTAGCAAGGAACGGAGATAGGCTTTTCTGAATTTAGGTTGCCCTTTGGCGGTAAGGCGAGTTCTTAGCGCATCAGCAAAACTATGCTTTTGAATGTTTGTAAATGAATCAAGCGGTGTGCTGTTCTGATATTCAAGACGAATGATGGCGCGGCTAGTATTTTCATATTTGGTTTGAAGTTTGTCGATATAAGATTTTAATGATGAGTCTAAGCGTAGTTCTTCGGTCGAGATTTGTTGCCAAAGAGCGTCAAGCTGCATTCTGAGTTGGCGTTTGTCACTCTTTAGGCTTTTGATGCGTTCGCCTTGCAGCCGTTGAGAATGAGTATTTCGCTCAATAAGTGGCGTTAGAAGCTCATCCAAACGTTCAGGCGCTAGAGTACGGTCTAATACCGTGTTTAACACAATGTCATCTAGCTTTTCCATACGCATTGAACAGCCAGAGCAAGCGCTTATACCAGCATCAGCATGTTTGCCACATCGGTAATAGCGATATGCACCGCCTTTACCTGTTCTAATTCTGAGGGGAGCATTACATTTTGAGCAATGAACAAAGCCAGTGAGTAGAATTGAACTGTTCACGATGCGTGGTGCAGTAACCAGAGGGTGATTGTGTTGTAGCCTGTCTCTGGCTGCATAAAACTCCACATCGTTAATTATGCGTGGGGTTGTGAGTTTAACCCATTGATCTTCTGGTCTGACTTTTCCAGTTTTACTATCACGCTTGTTAAAAACATATTTACTTATGTAAATCTCATTGGTAAGAATTTTATGAATATATTGCATCATAAACAGACTACCCTTGCGCGTTGTAAAGCCTTCATTATTTAGTAAATTGGCAATGGCCTTTAGCCCAAGTTGTCCTTGTTCACCTTCGCCATGAACGTAAAGCCGAAACACGCGTTTAACGATTTCGGCTTCTGTCGGATTGATTTCCAATTTTTTCTTGTCCTTTTTGCCGCGTTTTTCGGCAATATAAGTTCGATAGCCAAGTGGCGGCTGTGAACCATTCCAAAAGCCTTGTCGGGCATTCTCACACATTGATCTTTTCACATGCTTAGAAGTTTCTTTGCTCTGATATTCATCCATAGCGCCAAGTATGGTTCTCAGCACATCGGCTTGATCGCCATTGCCAATGTCTTGGGTGATGGAAACAAATTGAACACCAGCCTTTTCTAATTTTTTGGTATAGTGCAGTAGATCAAGTGTATTCCGTGCAAAGCGTGATTGTGAATGAACAATAATCACATTAATCGGTTTTGAAGGAGAACAGGCTTCGGCAATCATAGCTTGAAAATCATGCCGATTATCAGTGGATGCACTTACACCAGCATCGGTGAAAGTTGCAACCACTTCCCATTCACGTTTATTACAATAGGCTTCGCATTGTGCAATCTGGTCAGGGATTGATAAATCCTGCATGGCTTGTTGGCCTGTAGAAACTCTGACATAGATTGCAGCACGCATATTGCTTTATTCCTTCTGGTTTGAGTTTAATTGATCTGATACCAAGCCTCTGATTAAATCACCGGCATAGGTTTCGATCACGTCTAGTTCGGTAATTGTCACAGGGCGATTATTTAAATATTCGCTTGTGATTTTAATATTGTCATTCTGCTTCTTTGGCGGAATTGACGGCTTGTTGTTTTTGCTATTTGATTTCGAGTGCATAGCGCTCCTCAATGTTTTTTGAGAAGACGAGCATATCGAAATACGACATTAGCACAGGTGATTTTATTTTTTGTGGCTAATAGAAAGGCGAATTTCAGTTGTCTGGAATG
>NVRK02000115.1 GCA_002400845.2 Hyphomicrobiales bacterium | reverse complement strand
AGCCGACAAAATACATTAATCACCAATTATGGTTTATTCCAAAGGTACAATAACATGGCTACTTTTTCGCAGAAGCCTGCAGACGTTGTAAAAAAATGGATACTTATCGACGCTAAAGACGTAGTTCTTGGTCGTATGGCATCTATTGTTGCATATCGTCTACGCGGCAAGCACAAGCCTAGCTTTACTCCACACGTTGACGATGGCGATAATGTTATCATCATCAATGCTGGCGAAGTGAAACTTACTGGCAAAAAATTCGAAAACAAAATTTACTACTGGCACACGGGTCACCCGGGCGGTATTAAACAGCGTACAGCTCGCGCGATCTTAGAAGGTCGTTTTCCTGAGCGTGTCGTACAAAAAGCTATCGAGCGCATGATGCCAGGTGGTCCATTGTCTCGTAAACAAATGAAAAACCTTCGCGTATATGCGGGTGCTGAACATGAGCACGAAGCGCAAAGTCCAGAAGTTTTGGATGTTGCAGGCATGAACCCTAAAAACAAAAGGATCGCATAATGTCTGAGATTAATTCTCTTGAAGAACTTGGCGGTGCTGTAGAAGCAGCTGCGGAAGTTAACCCTGAAAACGTAGCAATCGTTTATGTGCAAAAGCTTGATGACCAAGGCCGTTCATATGCAACTGGTAAGCGTAAAGACGCTATTGCCCGCGTATGGATTAAACCTGGTACAGGCAAAATTACTGTTGGTGGTAAAGACTACACAGAATATTTTGCACGTCCTGTATTGCAAATGCTTATCAATCAGCCAATTACTGCTGCTGCCCGTGAAGGCCAGTATGATGTGGTTGCGACTTGTTCTGGTGGCGGTCTTTCTGGCCAAGCTGGTGCTGTTCGTCACGGTATTTCTAAAGCCCTTACACTTTTCGAACCGGACCTTCGTCCAGTCTTGAAAAAAGGTGGCTTCCTAACACGCGATAGTCGTGTTGTTGAGCGTAAGAAATACGGTAGAGCTAAAGCGCGTAAGAGCTTCCAGTTCTCTAAACGTTAAGAACTTATCTGTTGGTTCAAATCTTGCGCATCATTCTCTGCGCTCACACTACGTGCGATTTGAACTAATTATATATTTTCAAAAGGCCCGCTTTTCAGTGGGCCTTTTTTGTCTGTTGGTTTATAATTTGCGCATCATTCATTATTCTCTCACGACATTCACTTCGTTCAGTCTACGAGGTGCGGACCAAAGTCCGGCAACCTCTTCGGTTGCTAAAGTAGTCTATTCATAGGTTAGAGCGTTTTATTTTATATATTTATAACTCGCGCATTACTCTTTGGGCTGCTTGAAAAACAAAGCCATTTCAAGGCTTCTAATTTCGGACGGCACATAACCAAATAATATTTCAAAATCACCTCTAAATTTATCCAGTCCTTTTATTTGCTTACCTTTAAACTCCAGCATTTCTTCAACATAATTCAAATAGTTTGTCTTTTTGCCCATGTAGTTACTTTTTAAGTTGTCACTTTCATTAACCGCGCCAGCGTTATCAACCACTCTAGCTATTCGGCTGTCCCAAATTGGAAAATATTCTGTATTCAAAAAATGTAATAACTTGGAAGTCCCAACCCAAGAGTTATTAATTAAGGGCTTTTCCAAATCCCTCAAAAAATTAGTCATCCCACTTTCGCTATCAATTCCTGCTATTTGATCGATGGTTTCAGTCGTAATAGAACCTATATTAAGTGTTTTTGGAACAGTCGGCATCCAGCCATAAACTGCTACTGCCAAGGCATAAATATCTTGCTCATTATTCTTGGGGCCTTTTTTCACCACTTCGCCTAATTTCTTAAGACTTTCATAGCTTTTTAAGTAAAAATGAGTCCTGCAAATCTCATCGCAAACATTTTTCGCGGCCTTTTTTAATTCTTTTTTTCTGTCAGTGACGTTACATTGTCCAAATATTCTTCATTTTCATAATATGATTTTGCCTCCTCAAGATCGTTTGCTTTTTTACAAGCATTAACTGCACTATCAAAATCAAAATCCGCCTCTTTAATTTTCATTGTTTTATTTTTTCTATTTTTCATAATTTGCCCTTTTTAAATATATTATTGAAAACTATTCTGGCCCAAAATCTCTATTTACAGCTGTAATATTGAAGGTGTCGACGCCTTGGTGCGGCATGAACATTTCTAAGCAATTGCCTGGCCCATCTGTGAACATCCAAGGGTGCGATACATACGTATTGATCGTGAATGTTTCACCGGTCTCAAGCGAAGCATATTCTTTTGGATTGCCCTTAAAGTCGATCCACATAACAGCTCTATGGCTATCTGTTTTATTGATCACGGTCATTTTCACGGGGAAATCCGATTTTTTAGAAAATTCATCTTGTAGAAGATCACAGCTTGCCCATCTTGGATCAATAGCTTCTTCGGTTTTTATAACAAAGGGCTCGTCAGTTGGCTTTTTAGTAGCATCGTTCGTTAAGTGCTTTTTGTTCGTGAATATTGACTGGTTGTTCTTTGCATTTTGAGTGCCTAATTGATTTTGGCTTTGAGTGGCGTAAAAATTACAATCATGCAAAAAGCTAGCAATGGTACGGCCACTGCCCCGCAATGGTAATGTATAAGTTTGCCCAGATACAACATAGGTAAGTGCATTCATATTGGCCATTGATCGCCAGATTAAATCATCATTATTAATTGCAATTTCAATGCCAGAAATACTTTCTTCATAGTCGGAACCAACGGCGACTCCCTGTTTAATTTTTGGGCCGCTGGAAGTGTTAAAGCGGATTGAAAAAGTATTACCTATTCTATTTTGAGGAATATTAGCGCCAAATAACACAGTCGAAAAACTACCTCCTGATCCTACAGCACAAGTTCCACGCGTCACTATATTATCTGTTTGTGGCACGCCTACTTGAAACTGACTTGTTATTCTACCGTTGTTCAACGCATCCTCATATTGATGATAGGTCCAAACCATAGAAGAGTGATTAGTTGCATTCGCATGCATGCTTAGTGCTTGCGAAAAAGCTAACGACAGTGTTGCAATTTTGATTAAGTTTATAACCTGCATGTACCTACCTTTGTATTCACTCGATATTTTCCACGGGAATTACAATTTGTGTCAAACATTTGATGAGCGATAAGAGTACATAAATTAGGCGCACAACAAAGTCTGTGATGAATCACACATCCCTCATATTTAGTCGCCCCTACTAAATAAACGTAGCCAATAATTATTATATCGGCAACAATAATAAATTGCTCATCCTGCTAGGACAATTTGGACGGAGACACGGAGACAATGGCTGGCAACAACCACGATTTTCTTCACTAGATTTTTAGACTGGCACAAAAGTTTTGTTTAGTTGCATCAATAAATTAAATGCTTTTTTAATGGCAAGTTTTGGTCGTTATATTTTATATGTAGGATTGAAAATATTGAATTTATAGATCAACTAATTGTATATATAACCATTCGTAATTTCGTGTCATATATATGCCAATATTTTAGAATCACTTAGGCAGGTAATTACAACTGCAAATGTGACAAACATAATCACATTGAGAATAATATTGGGACGGAAAATTTATATGGGCACTTTAAAAACATTGCTTAGAGCTGGGATCATAGGATCTATGCTAGCAATAATTCCACTAAGTTCGGCACATGCATTGCAGTGTTCCAATACTGGAAAGAACTTTAACAATTGGAAAAAAGAATTCGCCTTGGAATATAAAGGCAAGTTCAAAAAATCGACTTTAGCTAAGTTTAGCAAGGTCAATTACAACACAAAAGTTATGAAAAGCGATCGCAATAATAAAGCTAAATTCAAAGGTAGCTTTGATAGTTTTTACAAACGCAGATCAAAAGGCGTTGCGCCAATCGCAAAGAAAAAGTGGAAGAAATATAAAAGGTTCTTCAACAAGGCAGAAAAGCAATTTGGCGTACCTGCTGAAATTATCCTAACGATTTGGGGCTTAGAGACTGGCTTTAGCGGTTTCTTGGGCAAAACTAATATTTTAGAATCAACTGCAACTCTTGCTTATGATTGCAGACGCTCTGAGAGCCTTTTCTTTAACGAATTGCTAGCGGCTCTTACCATAATCGACAAAGGTATGATAAATTTAGACAAGCGCAATGGCGCTATTCACGGTGAAATTGGCGGCACACAATTTTTGCCTTCGCGCTTTTTATCCAGCGCAACTGACTATGATGGCGGCGGCGTAGACGTGTTTAGATCACCGGGCGATGTGATTGGCTCTACTGCAAAATGGTTTGCGGATAATGGCTGGAAACGCGGTGGCGACTACCAAAGAGGTAGCGCAAACTTTCGTGTGATAATGAAATGGAACAGAGCCGATAATTATCAGTTCACCATTCCTAAATTGGCTAAAGTGATTAGAACCAAATACGCACCTAAATAGGCACGATAAATATACAAAATAATAAAAGGCATGTAACTAAATGTTCCTGCCTTTTTTATTGCTCAAAATATATTCACATTATGCTCTTATGAGTTTTTAGCCCAATCCCAATATAACTGTCTCGCTAATTTGGATTTAGCGCCATGTTCATATTCGCGTTCTTCAAATTTAGAAACGCCTGTTACCTTTGAATAATTTCCCGTTAGAAAAATCTCATCTGCGGTACGAAAGTCATCTAATTGCAATGTGACTTCGCTGACCTTTTCGCCATTAGCACGCAGTAATTTTATAATGCGCTGACGGGTTATGCCATTTAAGAATGTGCCATTTGGAATGGGCGTAAAATACTCACCATTTTTTACCATAAAGATATTGGATAAAGCAGTTTCAGCAACATTGCCAAGCACATCGCAACAAATTGCATTGGCAAAACCTTTACTCTCCGCCTCGCGTATCATGCGTGCATTGTTAGGATAAAGACATGCCGCTTTTGCATCTACCGTTGCGCTGGCAAGCGTTGGTCGAATAAACTGCGTTGTGGTTAATGTGGTTGTTTTGTCTGCTGGTGGCATGGCAAATTCTTCTAAACACATAGCAAATGCCGTTGTATTTGGGTCTGCAACCACAACCCCTGCTCCGCCTTCTAGCGACCAAGCCATTGGTCTAATATAAAGTGCGGCATCTTTATCAAACTTTTTGATGCCTTCATTTGCTAACGCGACCATTTCATCCGTAGAGATAACCGGGTTCATACCCAGCGACTTGATCGACTTATTGGCGCGGGCACAGTGCAGATCTAAATCTGGAGCGACACCGTTAAAATATCTAGCGCCATCAAATATTAGGGTACCTAGCCAAGTACCATGATCGGCAGAGCCCATTATTGGGTAGTTTCCTTCATGCCATTCAGCTTGAAACCAAGTCCAAATGTTACGATTCTTTGATGGGGAAATGGATATAGAACTGGATTTGGAACTGTGCGCGCCCATGCTTTAAACTCTTCTTATTTACGTGTTATTGGTGGGTTACATAATCGCATTTTGGAACGATTGAAAAGCTGTATTTTAACGTAAAAAGCGGAATAATTGCAATATGGTACAAAAACCTGCTAGACTGTCATTTATATTATAAGCGGTGTAAATATATCTTCTGTAATTGAAGATTATTGATCGAATATTGATCAGTTTTTGAACGATTTTTGAACGATGATTTTTGAACAATGAATTTGAATGTAATATTATGGTAGGCATGCGTTTTGGTGCGTGTCTTAAGTATGTAATCAAAATCAAAGTGGGCATATTCAAACAACGCTGGTAATAACTATCACTATCAATTTGGATGGTGGAGATTAAGTATTGAAAGACAGGAATTAGTTGCATGGCATACGCAATGGTAGCCCACGAAACTGGTGGCTCAAATATCTTCAAAAAAGAAACAATTGAAGTTCCATCACCTAAAAAGGGTGAAGTTTTAATTCGTCACACCGCAATTGGTGTGAATTTTATTGACGTTTATCAGCGCTCAGGCTTGTACCCTGCCCCTGATGGATATCCTGCCGTTTTGGGCAGTGAAGCCGCTGGCGTCGTTCAAGGTGTTGGTACTGGCGTTACAGGGTTTCGTCCCGGTGATAAAGTTGCCTACACAACTCATGGCGGCGCATATGCAACGCACCGTGTCATTGACGCGGAACGGTTGGTAAAATTACCACTTGGCTTTAAAGACGAAATTGCAGCGGCTTGCATGCTTAAAGGCTTAACAGCACACTATCTAATTCATGATAGCTTTAAGGTAAAAGCTGGCGACACAGTTTTATTCCACGCGGCCGCTGGCGGTGTTGGTTTAATCGCTGGCCAATGGCTAAAGTCAAAAGGCGTAACTGCGATAGGTACTGCTGGTAGTAAAGAAAAATGCGCACTTGCTAGAAGACATGGATTTTCAAAAACCATCGATTATACAAAGCAAGATTTTGTTGAAGAAGTTCGCAAAATCACAAAAGGTGCAGGTGTTGCTGCGGTGTTTGATTCCGTTGGTAAAACAACATATCCGGGCTCATTAAAATGTTTATCACCGCATGGAACTTTCGTTTCATTTGGTCAATCCTCTGGCCCTATTGAAGAATTTAAACTTTCTGATTTAGCGCAACATGGTTCATTGCATGCAACACGCCCTACGCTATTCCACTTCATTGCAGAGCGCAAAGAATTAGAAAAACGTTCAAAGATTTTATTCAAAGCCATCAGTTCTGGCGAGATTAAAATTCAAGTAAACCAAACATTTGAATTGTCAAAAATCAAACAAGCACACGATGCGCTTGAAAGCCGAAAAACAACTGGGCAAACAATCCTTATCCCATAGTATTTTTTGCATTTTTATATTTTAAAGGTCGGGGCATGCTCCGGCCTTTTTAGTTTCAGGTTTTTAGTTTCAGGTTTTTATTTTTGAAAAAACTGATATAGAGCATTATCTTTTAGTTAGATAGAAATTGACCTTAAGTGTTTAAGGTTTTGAGTCAGAATCTACAAACAAAACTAAACTATTGAATTTATTATAATATCGGGACGAAAATGAACAACACAGCAAGCAAAGCTAAACTATACATCGATGGCGAACACGGCACGACAGGCTTGCAAATTCGTGAGCGCCTAGCTTTGCGTTTTGATATTGATGTACTTTCTATGCCGCATGAAGAAAGACGCAATGCCGATTATCGCGCCAAGCTTTTAAACGAAGCCGACATAGCAATTTTGTGTCTGCCTGATGATGCCAGTCGTGAAGCTGTGCAGATGCTAGAAAGTGCGAACAACACGACCACCCGTTTAATTGACGCTTCTTCTGCTTTTAGAACCAACGAAAATTGGGCCTATGGTTTTGCAGAGCTGGAAAAAGGCAATAGAGAGAAAATTGCTTCTGCAAGATTTGTTACGAACCCTGGATGTTATGCCACTGGTGCGATTGCATTGCTACGCCCTTTAATTCTTGCTGGTCTTTTGCCTGCTGATTATCCGCTCACGATCAATGCTGTTTCTGGCTATTCTGGCGGCGGCAAAAACATGATCGCTCAGATGGAAGATGCGACAAGAGAAGATCATATTTCTTCTGCGCATTTTTTATATGCGCTTCCTTTGGCTCACAAACACATGCCAGAAATCGTTGCGCGCAGTGGCTTAAAACGTGACCCTGTTTTCACGCCTAATGTTGGTCGGTTTGCCCAAGGAATGTTGGTGAACATTCCATTACATTTAGATCTGCTAAAAGATGCTTCTATCGCAACATTGCATGAGGTTTATGAAACACATTATACAGGACAAAACAGTGTTAGTGTTGCCAGCTTAGATGAAGTGTCAAAAGCGGGCTCATTAGACCCAGAAGAAATGCGTGGCACAGATAATTTAAAACTGTATGTAACTGGCGCGCAAAATAGTGGCCGTGCAAATTTGGTAGCGTCGCTAGACAATCTTGGTAAGGGGGCTTCTGGCGCGGCAGTCCAAAATATGGACATTATGCTGAAGGGGTAAGTCCCCTTCACTTAGGTTTCATTTCACACCTCGCTCAGCGCTTACACTCAGTGCCTAATTAGCGTCTAAACTTCAAATCAGTTACTTTGGGATATTCCCCTATTAATCCACGCCAATGCGCTATGCTAGCCGCTAAAAACAGCACAGCGAGTGCTTGGTGCGTTAAAGCCAAGTGCAATGGCACTTGCATGACCAATGTCATGATACCGATAGCGGCTTGGGCAATGACCAATAAAACTAGGATGATTGATCTGTTAAAATGTGGAGCATCTACTCTGGATTTTAACGTATAAATAAATTGGACAAACACCAACAATGTTAAAACATATGCACCTATGCGGTGATTAAACTGTACTGATTTTAAATTCTCAAACCAATTGAGCCATAAAGGGCTTAACGTATTTAAACCTTGAGGAATGATCGCACCATCCATCAATGGCCAAGTATTAAAGGTTAGCCCTGCATGCAAACCAGCGACCAGTCCACCTAAGAAGATTTGAAAAATTGCAAAGAGCGTAATTAGCATCGCCAATACGCGCAGTGCCTTATTTTCAACTGGCAAAGCTGTATGCTCAGCAAGCCCTCTTGCAATCCACAAAGCGTAAGCAAATATGAAGCAAGCAAGCGTTAGGTGAATAGCCAATCTATATTGGCTAACATCTACTCTATCCACCAAGCCAGAAGAGACCATCCACCAGCCTATAAAACCTTGCAAACCGCCCAGCACTAGCAAAATTAACAAGCGAGGTTTGATTTTACTTTCTAAGCGTCCTGTTACCCAAAAAAAGAATAGTGGAATAGCAAAAACAAGCCCGATAAAGCGGCCCAAGAAGCGATGTCCCCATTCCCACCAAAAGATTTTCTTAAATTGCGCAAGGCTCATGCCTTCATTAATTTGCGTATATTCTGGAATGAGTTTGTACTTTTCAAACTCTTCCATCCACTCAGCAATATTTAAAGGTGGCATAACACCGTGAATGGGTTTCCACTCTGTAATAGAAAGGCCAGAATCTGTAAGCCTTGTTGCACCGCCTACAATGACAATTGCAAATACCATAAGACAAATAACATACAGCCAATATCTAACCAATTTACGATTGGCGGTTTCTTGTGCCACCAATGCATTTACGAAATGAATTGTCTGGTTTAAATTTGTCATGTCATTCGCTCTATTTGTAGAATGCTTCGTTTTGCGTGACTATGGACTTACAGCCACATCATACAAGTGTAGATATTGTACTTATCCATAAGTCTTGCTCAACATCACGTGACATCGCGTCGCGCAAATCGAGACCATATAAAACTTTTAACACCTTTCATGGCAACTGTATTTGTATTATTGAAACTAAAAGATACCGACAAAATACCAACAATGAGAAACATGCAATGTCAGTTAGAACACGTAAATTATTTGGAATGCTAGCGCTTGTTGTGCTTGTAATTGTTTATGCAATATTAGCAGTTGCTATTGCCGTTGCAAATTTAGCAGAATCTTCCAGCATGGTTCATCTGGCTTATTTCTTTTTCTCTGGCTTGCTTTGGGTTGTGCCTGCTATGTTTATCATCAAATGGATGGCTAAGCCCTAACCCTGAAGATAATAACTACTGGTCAACATTAAGCTTCTTGCCTTTGTTAAACAACATGGTTGTTGCGCCTGATAGCATAGCTTTTAAATAGCGTGGTTTTTGAAAATCGCCATTCACTGAGATTCTAGGCAACGCGGTTAAGTGGTCTGCATGTTGCTTATAACAAACTCCGTGGCGTGTGGTTACAGCACTTTTAAAGCCTAATTCTTTTGCAATTTTAAAATCTCTTGCACAAGCCGCTGATGGATACCCATAAGGATAAGCAAAATGTTCTGGCTGTTTGCCTGTTTGTTTTTTAATCTCATCCGCACTTTGTTTTAATTGAGACTTGCACTCTTCATCGCTTAGTCTTGCCACCGCATAATGGTGAATTGTATGCGCCCCTAATGTGCACAAACCGTCCTTGGCAATTTTTTTCAATTCTGGCCAATCCATTATCGAGTTTGCGCGATGGGCTTCGGCATTGAATTTATACTTCTTACAGGTAATATTTACGATTTTTCGTTGAGCAATTTCAGTGACATCTGAAATTAAAATTTGCATGAATTTTTCATAAGCTGCGTTTTTTTGTTCAATGGTTTTTGTTTCAAACGCTAGTTTTTCACTTGGCAGTTCTAAAACAACATGATCGTTATCTTTGATGATGCGTTCTAAGTCCTCCCACCAAAGCGTTGCTCTGCCATCTATAAGACCGGGCGCTACAAATATTGTATATGGCGCTTTGTATTTGTGAAATATAGGTGCGGCATGAAGTGCGTTGTCCTTGTATCCATCATCTAAGGTTATCGCGACAAACGGTTTAGCCGAGCCAGATTGAATCCTTTTTGTTGCTTCCTCTAAATCAACAAATTCAAACCCACTGTCGCTTAGCTCGCCCAATAAAGTGTCTAAAAATTCAGGCGTTATTGTAAGGCCGCTATTAGGACTGAAACCGCCTGCATTGCCCTTAATGCTTGGTTCTACATGATGCAGCATTAAAACGCCGCCAACGCCACTAAAGAACGGTTTTGCGAATGCACTAGCCCCACTAAGACTAAGAAAATCAAGGATTAGCTTGGTAACGGTATTTGATGACATAGTGCGAATTTTTAACCTTAATATAAGTTTGATCTGATACGTTTCTAAAAATGCATTATTAATGACTTAATTACATGTAACTTACACCATACGTTGTAATTTGTTAGGGAAACTCTAATTGGACAACATATGTTATTAAATAATAGCGATACGTTAAACGCTGGTAAAGACGGACTAAAAGATGCTGCTTTTGCTAACGCAATTGAATTGTCTGTGCATGACGGTATTGGCGGCATTAAAGATGCATGGCACGAAGCACAATTAATTAGCCCCATCTCTGTTTATCAGCGATATGGCTGGGTCGAAGAATTTATTAAATCCACACACGAAAACAAACCAATTAAGCCTTTTATTGTATTGGGTAAGTTTAATGGCGAAGTGGTCTTCATTCTGCCATTTGAAATCCGTGGAAAATACATTAAGCGTATTAACTTTATTGGTGGCAGGCATGTTAATTTCAACATGGGGTTATTTCCAACATATTATGCACCCTTAATGACTAAGTTAGCTATGCGAACTATATTCAAACGCATTGCTAATTTAACACCTGGCATGGGTTATATGAAGCTTTGCGGACAACCTAAAGGGTGGCGCGGTGAAGCGAACCCGCTGTTGCATATGCCAAATCAATTATCACCTCATCCAGCTTTTGTGCTTGATCTTGAGGGTGGTTTTGAAAAAACATTGGCGCGCGGCAATGCAAAACGTAAGCACAAAAAATTTCGTCAGCAGTGCCGTTCTGCACAAGCACTTGGCGGATTTGAATTACTCATTCCACAGACAGAGCAAGAAATCAGCAATATTGTTTCAATATTTTTCGAACAAAAATCGGACCGTTTGAAAAAACTTGGCATTAGTGATGTGTTTTCGAGTAAAAGCGTCAATAAGTTTGTTAGAAACCTTGCCAAGCCGTCTAACAACACAAAAGAACCATTGCTTAGACTTTTTGCCTTGAAAATTGACGGTGAAATTTTAGCCGTATTTGGCGGCGGCGTGTTAGACAATCGCTTATCTGGATATTTCAGTTCTATTAAGATGGATCAGCATGCGGTATCATCACCTGGTGAAATGCTACTTTATTTAATTGTGCAAGATTGTTGTGAACGCGGCTATACTCAACTTGATTTAGGCGCTGGCGACGAGCGTTATAAGAATTCGTGGTCCTCAGAAATAATTGATATGCACGATGTAATTGTTCCTTTGAGCATTACCTCAATCCCATTTGTGACGCTTAGACGTCTATCGGCTCGTGCGCATCGGTACATCAGAAACAACCCAACGGCTTGGAAATTTGTGAAGAATTTACGCCTGTATAAAGCAAAATACCTGCCGTAAACGACAGGTATTTAAAACTTCATAAATTGTTGGTTCTATCTATGCGGCATCAATTTTAATAGACGCATCTAGTTTAGATTCTGTCTCATCAAATTCCACAACAATTGCTTCTACATAGCCACTTGCATGAAGGTTTTTCTCCAACACACTGCAAGTATCTAAATCAGAGCCAAGCGTTGGTATGACTACCAATGTTTGTGGATCTGCTATTTTAGAAAGACCGTTCGCACCAATTGGTCCACAGTCATAAATTACGAATTCATAAGTGTCGCAAAGTACTTTGCTTACCTGACCTAAGCGATCAATGTTATTAGCAAGCTCGGCATTTGTAAGGCGCCCTGCACCCAATACATGAACATCACTCTTATTGTCTTTGAACATTACTTCTAACAATTGTGAATGCCCTGTTAGTACTTCGCCTAAACCAGAAACATCTTTGGTCGATAACATTGAAGTCGTTGTGACACCTGTTCCAGTTAAATCGACAACAGCAACGCTCTTACCCTTAGATGACAACAACCGAGAGAGATGCCAAGCCATTTGTGAGCCAACATCACCCCCTGGTGATACAATTGCTATTTCAGCTTGTCCTAAAGCAAGAATTGCTTGTTCTGCGATCTCTAGATTAAATGCGCCTTGCTCGTTTTGAGAAACTGGTTCTGATGTGTGCTCAACTGCTACTGGACCGTCAATAAGTAAGTCACTTTGATTTGGCGCGATTGGCGGCGCGTCAACCATGCCATGGCTCGTTGCAACATGGCTGCTATCAACATTATCATTATCAAGATTATCACTATCAACAGCATCTGCTTTTACCGCATTGTGCATTTGAACTTCCATCTCATACTCGTCAGAATTTATTCCGCCGAAATTCACTGGATTTGCTGGTTTAAACGCTCTGCCACTAAGTAGATCCGCCGCTAACAAACCAATGATGCTTAGTAATAAAACCGCAAAAGTACCTGCTGCAGTAAATGGAATTACTTTTGGAAAGTAAGCCTTATATGCTGCTGTACCGCGTTGGTTAATCACAGCATCCACTGGATTATAGTTACTGGTCGCTCTTGATTCTGCTTGAATAAATTGATTTTGATACCGAAGCAGTGCGTCTCGGTCAGCTGAAACTTTACGCTCTAATTCACGTAATTTTACTTGTTTAATACCAACACGCGAAGCTTCGCTTTTCAGACGATTGATATCTTGCATCAAAGTCTTTTCTTGATTACGGCGAAGGTCCACATCATTTTCAAGACTTAACACGATATTTTTGGCCGCAGAATTTATCTGCTTAGTATAACCTGCCAATTGCGAACGCGCTGCTTTAACACGCGGATGGTTGGGTAATAAACTTGTAGCTAATTGAGTGATTTGTGCTTCAATTCCAGCCTGGCGTTCACGTAGACGCTGAATCAATGAAGAAGAAATCACTTCTGGAATTGCATCAACAGGTGTTCCATTTTGCAATGAATTTCTAATGGCTTGCACTTTTGCTTCTGCAGAAGCACGGCGCGCACGTATGTTAGATAGTTCAGTTGAAAACTCAGAAAGTTGCTGTGTTGCAAGAGACGCATTGTTTGCCCCTGTGAATATATCATTACTCGCTTTAAACTCTTCCATCTCATTTTCAGAAGTAGAAAGTTTTGTTTCCATGCTTGCAATTAGTGGACCAAGCCATTTTGTTGCTTCATCTGTTGAGGCAGACTTTGCTGACCTATTGCGAACCAAATACTTTTCAGCAATTAGGTTTACAACGTCACGTGCAAGATCTCTTCTATGCGCCCAAAATGTAATGCTTATTAAATGTGTGTTTGGCGTCGCAAAAATTTGCAAACGCTCTCTATAAGTTTCCAACACACCACGTTCTGCCTGCGTCGGCTCACCTTCAGCGATAGCGATCGCATCTTGCTGTGATGAGTCTAAGCTAAATAGGCTACTAATTAGGCCCATGATAGAAAAGGAATCTTGTTCTTTACCACCAAATTCAGAATCACGAACCAAGCCTAACTCTCTAATAACTTCAAAAGCTAAATCGTCAGAATTCATAATTTCTACTTGCGTACCAACAGTACCAATATCAAATGAAGCGCCTGCCGATGGTAAGTTTTGACCACCGATTCGTGTAAGAGCTGATTCGCGTTGTTCCAATATGATGCTACTCGTCGATTTGTAGCGATTGGAAACAGATGAAAATACAACAAAGAATAATGCAGCACTAATAAGTGTTAGAATCAATAGAGGCCATTTGCGCTTTGCTATGCCTGCTAATAGACCACGGATGTCAATATCGACATCTGTTGCTGTGTTGGACGAATCCATCATTTTAAAAATACTCCTGAACAATAATGTAATGGAATATGAACGAACATGGTAACCAGTTCCTTAACGCGGTGAAAATATTTTCAAATACTTCATATATAAAGACAGCAAGTAAACTGAACGCTACCTTACGTATTGCTGTGAAAAATAAATTTCCTTTTTCTATTAAAAAGCATCACGCATTTACGGAGCATTAACTATGTTCGGTAATAAATGCCTAAACAGGCGGATCATCATTTCGCAAAGATTATTCGAGGAATTATAAATTGCAACTAAGCAAGCGTCTTAAAACTACATTGTCAGCCATTGCCATATTGGGCATGGTTACAACTGGTTGCGCAACTTACCAGCCTGTCGATGAGGCTTTTCATAAAGTATTAAAACAGCCTTATAATTTGGATGCTGGTGATAAAGTTCGCATTACTGTTTACGAGCAGGCAGACCTTACAAACACGTATGCTGTTGATAAAGGCGGCTATATCGCATTTCCTTTAATTGGCTCTGTGGCTGCGCGCGGTAAAACCTTAAAAGACATAGAACGTGACATCGCAATTAAACTACAACAAGGTTATATTAGATCTCCAGATGTTTCTGTTGAGATCGATAGATATCGTCCCTTCTACATTATGGGTGAAGTGAACGCAGGTGGGCAATATACGTATGTTCCCGGAATGACAGTTCAAAACGCAGTGGCAATTGCGGGTGGTTATTCGGGTAGAGCAGAACAATTAAATGCAGACATCACACGTGTCATTGATGGAAACGTTCTAAATGGCCGTGTTCCAATGAGTGATCCAATATTACCGGGCGATACGATCTATTTAAGAGAAAGACTGTTTTAAGCAGCTATGAGTGAAAAATCATTGAAAATTGTACACTGTTTTCGTTCGCCAGTTGGCGGAATTTTTCGCCATGTTAGAGATTTAGTCGATCAGCAGTCTGCTGCGGGTCATGAAGTAGGAATTTTGTGCGATTCAAGCACAGGTGGAGAATTTGAAGATAAACTTTTTGAAGCATTAGCCCCAAAACTTTCACTTGGTATTAAGCGCATTCCTATGCGCCGTTCTATTTCGCCAAATGATCTGTTTACGGTTTGGAAAGCCTATAAAGAGATTAAAAAATTGCAGCCAGATGTATTGCATTCACACAGCGCCAAAGGTGGCGCTTATGCACGTATAATTGGCTCATTGTTACGGGTATCAGGTAGTTGCGTTGCCCGTCTTTATTGTCCTCATGGTGGTAGTATTCACTTTGATGGAAAGTCACTCAAGGGACGTGTGTTTTTCACCCTTGAGCGTTTTTTAGAGCGTATGACTGACCGATTGGTTTTTGTCAGTAAGTATGAGCTAGATGGATATATAGAAAAAGTGGGAAAACCACGCTGTCCTACTTCGTTGGTTTATAACGGTCTGTCTAAAGAAGAGTTCTTACCAGTAAAATCTATCAAAAATGCCGCCGATTTTTTATTCATTGGCATGATGCGTGACCTTAAAGGCCCTGATGTTTTTTTAGATGCTTTAGCGCTATTACAAAAGGCAGATGGCAATGGTCCAACAGCACACTTTGTTGGTGATGGCCCAGATAAAGATAAGTATATTCAACAGATTAAAGATTTAGGCTTGAGCGATAAAGTTACGGTTCACGATGCAATGCCTGCGCGTAAAGCGTTTGCAATGGCGAACCATGTTGTTGTGCCAAGCAGAGCAGAATCTATGCCCTATATCGTGCTTGAGGCTATGGCGGCATGTTGCCCAATCATTTGCACAAATGTGGGCGGTCTTCCTGAAATTTTCGACACAGAACCAGAGGTTTTGGTGGAAGCAGGAAACGCATCGGCCTTAAGTAAAGCAATGGGCGATATGTTGGCAGATAAGTCTGCTAAGAAGGCTGCTAAATCTCGGCAGGTTGCGATTAAAAAACGCTTTTCAGTAAACATTATGGCTGAAGATGTAATGAAAGCTTATCGGGCTTCAATATAAACACTTCGTTTTGAGTTTTTCTCTTAAAATATTTCTATCTACTTTTCAAAATTCAACGACTTCTTGATCGCTTATTCATGTTGGCTTTTACAATTACTGGCTCAGTATTGCACTGCGTTAATAATATCTTAGTTATATCTCATGGAATTTGGTCAAAATCATCCCTGTTTGGCGCAGGTGAAAAGTCTTTGTTAGGCATTTTGGGCTAATAATCATCCAATTATAAAAATAATGGGGTAATTGGGATTATGGCTGTGAAGTCTAAAGATGCAAAAGAGATATTCTCTTCGCGCGCTATTAAAGCTGCTAAGGTAAACAACTCTGGCAAAAACGATCGAAATGTTGAACTCAATGAGCTGGCGAAAAAAGTCGCTCAACAGTTTTCTTCTGATGTTGTGTCCCCTCTTATAATTGTAACCCTATCGAGAATAGTTGAGCTAATTTCAATATTTGCAATGAGCATGTTGATTTACTACTTTTATGTACAGCCGACGGGCGATCCAATATTACCATATATCGGAGCTTCGGCTTTGGGCGCATTACTATATGTGGCAACCATGCAAGCGATGGATGGCTATCAAATGCAAACCATGCGCAAATATATTAGACAATTTACTAAAATATTCCTGGGGTTTACATTTTCTGTTGCTATCTTGTTGGTCATTGGATTTTTTGCAAAACTAAGCGGTGAATACTCACGCGTTTGGATGGGCACTTGGTATGTTAGCGCGTTAGCTTTCTTATTCATTTTGCGTGGTTGGGTAACATATTATGTAAATAAACTTACTCAAAACGGACGTTTGGAGCGTCGTGCTGTTATTGTTGGTGGTGGCAAACCTGCCGCTGATTTGATTTATTCGTTAGAATCTATGAAAGACAACGACATTCGCGTTTGTGGTATTTTTGACGATCGTGCTGGTGATCGCTCTCCTGCTGTTGTTGCTGGATACCCAAAACTTGGAACAGTCGATGAATTGGTAGAGTTTGGCCGCATGGCCCGTATTGATATGTTGATTGTTACGTTGCCAATGTCTGCCGAATCTCGCGTTTTAGACCTGTTAAAACGTCTATGGGTGTTGCCTGTTGATATTCGTCTTGCAGCACAATCTTCGAAATTACGCTTCCGCCCTCGTTCATATTCTTATGTTGGTTCAGTTCCGTTTTTAGACGTATTTGAAAAACCAATTGCAGATTGGGATGCGCTGATGAAAAGGGTTTTTGATTTAACATTCTCAAGCCTTGGCTTAATTGCATTTAGCCCAATCATGCTTGCAGCGATGATCGCTATTCGCTGGGAAAGTAAAGGCCCTGTTATCTTCCGTCAAAAGCGTTATGGCTTTAACAATGAAGTAATTTCTGTTCTTAAATTTCGTTCTATGTTCCACGAAATGTCTGATCCAGAAGCTAAAAATGCTGTCACAAAAGGCGATCCACGTGTCACTAAAGTTGGTCGTTTTATTCGAAAAACTTCCATTGATGAATTACCGCAATTGGTAAATGTTTTAAAAGGCGAATTATCTTTGGTTGGCCCTCGTCCACATGCTGTTAACGCCCATACAGATAACCGCTTATGGGACGAAGTGGTGGATGGCTATTTTGCACGCCATAAAGTTAAACCAGGCGTTACTGGCTGGGCTCAAATAAATGGCTGGCGTGGTGAAGTAGACAACCCAGAGAAAATTCAGCAAAGAACAAATTTCGATCTATACTATATCGAAAACTGGTCATTGCTGTTCGATCTACAAATTGTATTTTCAACACCGTTTAAACTTTTAAATACGGAAAATGCATATTGACCCATAACAAAAGTGCTAACACTTTAAGCGGAATGCCAATAAATGAAGACACCTCAAATGAAGGTTTCTTGAACAAAAACGTGCGTCAATTTTTGGCAAATGGCATGCTTGGATTTGCGGCACTTTTGGGTGGGTTTGTTATTTTTGAGCCCGCACCTTATGAGTTGTTCTTAGTATTAGCATTGTTTATATGGGTTTTGGGTGGCATGCGCTTTTCGCGTTATATTGCCCCCTTGCTCTTCTTGTTTACGCTGTTTAATTTTGGCGGTGTCATATCTTCATTCCAAATCGAAGACTATGGACGCGGCCTTTTATACGTCACGGTTTCTTATTTCCTCGCCTTAACATCTGTGTTTTTTGCAAGTGTCGTTTTAGAAAATCCTGACAGGCTTAGAATAATTTTTCGAGGCTATGTAATTGGTGCCATAATAACGACAATTCTAGGCCTAATTGGTTATTTTGGCATAATCGCCAGTTTTGAAATGTTCACCCGCTACACAAGATTAATGGGCGCGTTTCAAGACCCTAATGTTTATGGTCCATATTTAGTGGTGCCAATTTTGTATTTAGTCTACGGCGTTTTAAATCGTACAGATTATTTAACTCTGCCTCGTATTATTGCACTTTTGATTTTAATTTCTGGCTTATTCTTGGCTTTCTCAAGAGCGGCTTGGGGACTGTCTTTAATTTGTGGCATGATCTTCTACCTATTATTAATTATCAACGAACAGTCGGCTAGAAACAGATTGAAGTATATTGTTCTAGCTATACTTGGCATAGTTGCCTTGATGTTAATGTTCGTAATTGCACTACAATTTGATTCTGTATCTTTATTGTTCGCAGAACGATTTAAAGTGGTGCAAGATTATGATGGCGGCCAAATGGGTAGGTTTGCACGGCATTTATTAGGCTATCAATTTGCATTGTCCAACCCACTAGGCATTGGACCGTTAGAATTTGCGACTTATTTTTATCAAGACACGCATAACAATTATGTAAAAGCACTTATGGCATATGGTTGGATAGGATTTTTCTCTTGGATGGCTATAATGTTATGGACTTTAATTGGCGGTTTTAAACTGTTGTTCAAACAGCGCGAATGGCTTCCATATTATCAAATATGCTACGTTGTTTTCCTTGGGCACTGCATTGTTGGTAACGTTATCGATACTGACCACTGGCGCCATTATTATTTTGCATTGGGCATTGTTTGGGGCTGTATGGCTGTTGAGAAAAAGTTTCAATACGATAACTATATCGCGGCTAAAAAACAAAAAGTAAATTTAAACAAACAAGCAGAAGCAGGCGTAGCAATGAGTAATGCAAAAACAGCATCTGCTACGCAACAGCCCATTCCACTTTTAGGATAAAAGATTTAAATTAGAGCAGTGGGGAAAAGCCCCCTGCACTATTTTAAAAACAATATTGGGCTCTTATTTTGGATACCAATATTTGGCTATTGGATCATCTTTTTTAACAACAACAAAGTTATTGGCAAAAACCTTATAGGGCTGGCTCCAACTTCCTCCCGGCCATTTGATGCGAATTTGCGCGCGTTCTGCAACGCCAAGTCCAAAATGCACAAATCCTAAATGGCCAGACGCATGGCCACCGCCAATTTGCACGGTCTTTGTTTGTACTAGGTTTCCAGTTTTTACCGATATTTTTGCGCCAACAGCATTTTTGTTAATATCGCCATTGTTCAATTCAATGCTAACAAAGTTACCCAGTGGCTTGTGCCCCCAATTGGTTTTCACACCTTGATTTTTAAACAATGAAATTTGGTCTTCACGGTTTACAACTAAAAGATCTAGCTGTCCGTCTGCGTTAAAATCTTCGACCACTGCACCGCGCCCACGGCGCGCAATTGCAATGCCTGCCTCAGCACCTTTTTCGATAAATTTACCACTTAACGTACCAAGCAATAAATTGTCTGGATCGAAGGCTGCAAAGTCTGACATTTTTGCGACATTGCCTTTTGCAATGAACAAGTCGCTTCGACCATCATTGTTAAAATCTGCAAATTCTGTGTGCCAGCCCGTAGAAGGTTTTAAGTCCCCTCCATGGTAAGGTCTATGGGCAGTAGAGCCTTTATCGAATGCAATATCACGGTATATCGGCTGATCGTCGTCTGCTTCTTCGTCGATAGATTGCAGCATTGTATCGCCCATAGAAGACAATGCATATTCTGGACGACCATCACCATTTAGATCAGCCTCAGAAATGCCCATTCCCCAGATGACCAACTTACGCCAACCATCTTTTGCACTATATGCTCTTGGTTTTTTGCCAGCTTCCACAGACCATAATTGTTCTTGTCCGCCGCGGTGATATTGTCTGTCATTTGTTACACGCAAATCAAAATTGCCCGTATTGTTCCAATCTGTGAACAATGCTGACAGGCTGCAATAACTTGGCGACAATGGATAATCATCAGAAAACTTTGCAACCTTGTTACCAGAGCGAACAATGCGATTGTCTTCACATGTTCCCCATGGCGAATTTGGCGCTCTGCGGTCTATATAATTTGCAAAAGCCAGCGTTGGAAAGTTAGCATCTTTTTCCCATTTTGCCGCGAACCCAGTTGTCCAAGCTTTACCACCGTCAAATGAAAATTCTTCGTTTGCTTTTGTGAACGTGCAATCTTTACCGCCCTTTAAAAGGTAGTTTTTACCAACGCGCATTACCACTAAGTCTGGGTGTTCATCGTTATTCAAGTTTATTGCATAAGCGCCTGTAACTTTTTTAAACTCTGCATTATCTTCAAATATTGATTTCTCTTTGAAGGATAGATCACCACCAGTTGTAGATGTATTCACATAAAGCTTAGCAGCACTTTCGCCCCCTGCTAAAAACACATCGGGCATTCTATCTCCATTGCAATCAAAACTGGCTACGCCACCACCAACAAAATATTCAAATGGCCCTGTATATTTATGATCGATGCCAGAGATTTTTTGCTGTTCGACCAAATCTGGAACATCTACAAATACTTTTTCATCAGCGCGTGTTTGCGCGCTAACTGCTAGTGTCGCAATTAGAGTTGCGGATGTAATTTTTATATAATTATTCATTTTCACAACCGTAACCTTATTTTTCTTTTGTTATTTCAAGCGTCTTTAAAAACGCAACAATTGCTTCTCGTGTTCCTGCATCGGCATTGACATATGCATCTCTGGCTTTGCGAGCTTCGCCCCCATGTTCACGAATGATCTCGTCTAAAGTGGTAATGTCATTGCGGTGTCCATAAGGCGACGTTGAGCCAACACCCCATAGCTCAGCAGTCATAAAAATATCACGCCCAACAAAGCGTTGTGAAAAAAGTTCATTGCCTAAACCAGCGACTTGAGCGTCGGTTATTTTATGACGTTTTAAATCGCCAAATAAAGGTACAAGCACTTCGCCTTTATCATTGCGCGGCAGTGACATAGCCCACTCTAATTGTTCAAGATCATAAATTGCGACCTCTTCCACATCACTGATTTTTAACGTTCCTGAAACATCTAACGGACCAGGGTCTTGGAAAGACAATGATTTTAACGGCAGAGAAGTACGGTGGCATTCGCTGCAACCAATATCATTAAAGACACCTGCCCCAGTAGCACTCAGTTTTTGCCACTCTTTATTATTTGGCGTGGTTTGTAACGGAGCAGGCAGGGATGCTTGCCAAGCCACAAGCGCTGATATATCTGCGGATGACAATTCATCTTTTTTGCCATCTTCGTCAAAATCTTCTTCACCTGTCCAACGCGCGCCCCAGCGCTCTACAGATTGCATTCCGTGGTGGTCGTTCATGGCGTTGATTGTGAATTGTCTAAGAGATGTCATAACCCCTTTTTGACTTAAAGGACGAATGACTAAATCAGTATCAACGCCCTCTATTTGTGACAAATCAACAATTCCATCTGGCGCAGCGGTGATTGAACCGTACGAAACACCTTTAGATTCTAATTTTATTAAAACAGGTTTGCCTGCAATCTTTGCGTCCTTTATTGCCTTTTTGCGCAGTGCAATTAAATCAGCACTCATTTCGCGAGCAAGCATTTCTAACAAGCCAGCACCAAAAATATGGTTTGAGCCGCGCTCATTTGAAAACTCTGGATCAATGGTTTGAAAGTCGTGATTGTTAAACCCTTCAGCAACAAACACATTCATAACAAAATCACCAGCACCACCAATGAATGGCTGATTGTGGCAAGACGAACAGCTGTTTGCGTCACTGCCCGAAGTTCTTGAAAACAGTGATTTTGCGGCATGTTTTGTTTTGGTTGGCAAAATTGCGCCAGTGGCCTTTGGCCTGCCTGCACCATCAAGGGTGGTGAAGCGCGCATCAAAAAGCGCTTTTCCTACCTCTCGTAATTGTTTGAACTGTTTTTTTGTTTGAATACCAAAAGGGCGTTGTTTAATTTGTCCTAACGCGCTGGTGTTTTCCAACCAAGGTTTTTTCTCCTCAGCAAAACTCACTCCCAAATTAACACTGCTCAACAACACTGCAGCGCCAAATAATACTCTTAAACTCATCACTATATTCCACCCAAATTCATGATTTTCCTCACCATTATTTTGAGTGTGAATAATTGCTTATTCTCACTCAATTAAGCTATTTGCTCCGCTTCATATATTGGCGTGTTGCAACTATTGATCGATCAAATTTTCGAAGACTAACGAAAACATTACTGTCGAAAGCAAGTTGTGTTTCGTGCGGCTGTAAAGCCACCACAGACTTGCTGCCCATTCTGGTTTGAAAACTACAATCTAAGTGCTCCTCAACACCCTCTTCCATAAGATCGTAAAATTCAGTACCAGCGCCAACTATAGTTAGTGGCATTGGGCCAAGTATGTTGAACACACGAGACAAACAAATGCCTAAAGCTTGGCCTGCCTGCGCAAAAGCAAAGCCCATCATTCTATCACCATTTCTGGCGGCTTCTGCAATTTTTCGCATTTGATCCAGCGGAATAAACTTTGCTGGAATGATGTCTTTTGGCGCATTAAATGCAAAGCGCAAGATGCCATAAAATCCTGCGTGGGTTTCTAGGCAACCATGCACACCGCATCGACATAGACCACCATCATGGCTATGTGGCATGTGCCCAAAGGAAGGAGAACTCAATTCAATTTCACCCTGCACACTTACCTTTGCAATTCCTAAAGAGATACTATCGGATAATGAAAGCACAGCATGACGATCACCTATTGTGGCGTCATTTTTGCGCAAAGATTTTGCCATTAAGTTATAGGCTACAAAGCAAGCCTCATTAGACAGTTCAATTTCTGCGGTCCATTGCGGCGCAAGCAATGCATTAAAATCTAAGCGCTGATCGTCAAACACAGCAGACCAAAGTAAAATTTGGTTTGCTTCGTCAATTTCGCCTTTTGTTGTGATTGAAACAATTTTGATATCTTTAGGCTTAAGCTTTGAGCGCGCAATAAAATCAGTCATTTCGCTTTTTATGACAGCGCCAAATTCGCTTATTTCTACATGCGCTCTGTCACGGGCAACTGTTTTGCGATCTAACAAAACTTCGCGATAATCAACCAGAGAAAATTCAATTTGCTCTGCCGAGATACGAACCAACACTATATGTGCAAAATCGGCTTTTAAACCGAACAAAATTCTTGGCCGCCCTCTACCTGTTGCAGGCGCTTGCTCTAACTTTTCGATCACACTTTCGTCTAAAAATTCGGCCGTGATGACAGAAACAGTACCAGAAGCAAGACTGGTCTTTTGAGTAATTTCGGTGTGAGATAATGGACCAAATTCACGAATCGCGTTCAACAAGGTTGCGCGGTTATAATGCCGCAAACCTTCTGTTGTTATAGATGCACTTATGAATGACATCGTAAAGTATGGTCCCTTTTTATCGTAATTTAAGCCCTATATTGCCTTTAATTTTGAGTTTTGCAACATTTTTCTCGAGTCATGAGTTGACTAAGTTCACAATCCGTGATTATTTTTCTCGACTGTTGTGAATAATAGCACAACAGCATTATAAAAGTTTCGATCGGAGTTTCTTTGAAGCTTCTTGCGTAAATATTTCATGGGAGGAAAATCATGAAAAAACTTATTGTTGCAGCTTTAGCTGCGTCTGTTGCGGTTTCCGCACTCACTACCGCTGCATTTGCAGATGGTAAAAAAATTGGTGTTTCTTGGGCTAGTTTCCAAGAGGAGCGCTGGAAAATTGATGAAGCGGCAATGGTTAAAGCCATTGAAGCGGCTGGCAACACATATGTGTCTGCTGATGCTGAATCTTCTTCAGCAAAACAGCTTACAGACATCGAAGCTTTGATTACTCAAGGTGTTGATGCGTTGATTATTAATGCTTGGGATAAAGATGCTATTGGACCAGCAATTAACGCTGCTGCAAATGAAGGCATTCCTGTTGTTGGTTATGACCGTCTAATCGAAGACGCTCGTACATTCTACTTAACATTCGATAATATTGGTGTAGGCCGTATTATTGCTGAGTCTGTTAAAGCTGTTCAGCCTGAAGGTAACTATGCGATCATCAAAGGTGATCCAGGTGATCCAAATGCTGCATTCCTTCTACAAGGTATGATGGAAGTTATTGGCGACGATGTTAAATCTGGCAAAATCAAAATTGTTGGTGAAGCTTTCTCTGACAGCTGGAAGCCAGAAAATGCTCAAAAGAACATGGAGCAAATTCTAACGGCTAACGACAACAATGTTGATGCTGTTCTTTCTGAGAATGACGGCATGGCTGGTGGTGTTGTTGCTGCTCTTTCTGCACAGGGTCTTGTTATTCCTGTAGGTGGACAAGATGGTGACCTTGCTGCGATCAACCGTGTTGCACGTGGTTCACAAACTGTATCAGTTTGGAAAGACTCTCGTGATCTTGGTAAAGCTGCTGGCGAAATTGCTTCTGCTTTAGCAGAAGGTGCTTCACTAGACTCAATCAAGGGCGCAGTTAAGTTTTCTGGCGGTGCTAAGGGCGTTGAAATGAACGCTATTTTACTTAAGCCAACTCCGTTGACAAAAGCTAACCTAAGCGTAGCTATCGACGGTGGCCACATTTCTAAAGCGCAAGCTTGTGAAGGTGCTATCGACGGTGTTGATGGTTGCTAAAACCACTTAACTAAAAAACAATTCTGCGCTTTTTTATTAAGGCGCAGAATATTTTTATATTACTATGTGAATAGGGTTCAAAAGTGACCGAAACTACTACTACCAAATATGGTGCGGCAAAAGTCGAACACCAAGGAGCGATTTCACGCTTCTTAGAAGCTACTGAAATAAACACTAGATTATTGGGCATGTTGGGTGCGTTGCTGATTATTTGGTTGGGCTTTCATTTTTATGGCGAAATTTTTATCGGGCGTGGTTCGTTCTTAACCCCTCGAAATTTGTGGAACCTTTCAGTTCAAACGTCTTCAATTGGCATTATGTCTACTGGCATGGTGTTGGTGATTATTACGCGAAACATTGACCTTTCTGTTGGTTCTATGATCGGCGTTATTGGCATGGCGATGGGGCTATTGCAGGTAGAAATTTTACCGCAATATGTAGGTCTTGGGCATTGGTCCATTTGGATACTTGCCGTAATTACCGGCCTTGTGCTTGGCACAGTAATTGGTGCTTTCCACGGATGGCTGATTGCCTATCGTAAAATTCCAGCCTTTATCGTTACACTTGGCGGATTAATGGTTTGGCGCGGCATGGCATTCTTATCGGCCAATGGGCGCACGATATCCCCTGTTGATCCAACCTTCGCACTTTTGGGTGGTGGGCCGTATGGCGCTGTTGGCGAAGTAGGCAGTTGGATCGTTGGCATAGTGGCGTGTGTCGGTGTTGTTTGGATGCTTTATAGCGGACGCCAAGCAAGCAAACGTCACGACTTTAAGCTAAAGCCAATGTGGGCAGAAATATTTATAGCAGTCGTTGGCTGTGGTGCAATTATCAGTTCTGTATTACTCGTAAATGCTTATCCTTGGCCTAAGGGCATTCTTAAAGCATACGGTAGAGCACATGACATAGACATGACAGGCGTATTTGTAAGTCATGGTTTTGCAATACCTGTCCTAATTCTTTTAGCAGTTGGTATCG
This sequence comes from Hyphomicrobiales bacterium, assembly GCA_002400845.2. Lineage (GTDB taxonomy): Bacteria > Pseudomonadota > Alphaproteobacteria > Rhizobiales > Rhizobiaceae > Salaquimonas. The sequence goes on along the minus strand of NVRK02000115.1, from coordinate 22,265 downwards.
CGATGACATTTCTGATGACCCGCATGCGCTTTGGTAGATATGTTTATGCGATTGGGGGCAATCCAGAAGCGGCAGCATTGGCAGGTATCAATACGCGTTGGATGACGCTTAAAATATTTGCACTCATGGGTATGCTAACGAGCATATCTGCGGTTATCGCATCGGCTCGATTAAACTCTGCTACCAATGCACTTGGTACACTGGATGAGCTGTATGTGATCGCGGCGGCGGTAATTGGTGGCACATCTTTAACAGGTGGCGTTGGTACAATTTACGGCGCCATATTGGGTGCCCTAGTGATGCAAAGCCTATTATCTGGCATGGTGCTAATTGGGTTTGATTCCGCTATTCAAAGAGTAGTCGTGGGTTCTGTCCTCGTATTAGCAGTATGGATTGATACTGTTTATAACAGCCGTAAGAATTAAGGAGAAATTGATGTCAAATACAGATAAAATTCCATTAATTAAAATGACAGATATTTCTATCGCGTTTGGCGGTATTAAAGCTGTAGACCATGTGGACATAGATTTGTTTCCAGGTGAAGTTGTTGCCGTTTTAGGTCACAATGGCGCTGGTAAATCTACGCTGATAAAAATTCTATCTGGCGCTTATAAGCGTGACAGTGGAAAGATTTTTGTTAGAGGCGAAGAAGCAGATATTAACAATCCGCGCGATGCAAAAAAATACGGCATCGAAACGATCTACCAAACACTAGCAGTTGCAGATAATGTTGACGCCGCCGCAAACCTTTACCTTGGTCGTGAAATATTGACCAAGATTGGTACGCTTGACGACACTGCTATGGAAGCAGAAGCGCGCAAAGTTATGGGTCGACTAAACCCTAACTTCCAACGCTTTAAAGAGCCTGTTAGCAAATTGTCTGGTGGTCAAAGACAGTCGGTTGCGATTGCCAGAGCAATTTTGTTCAATGCTCGGATTTTGGTTATGGATGAGCCGACTGCGGCTCTTGGTCCACAAGAAACAGAACAAGTTGGGGAGCTTATTCACCAGCTTAAGAAAGATGGCATTGGCATCTTCTTAATCAGTCATGACATCCACGATGTGTTTGACCTTGCTGACCGTATTGCGGTTATGAAAAACGGCAAAATGGTTGGTTATGCAAATACCAAAGATGTGACTAAGGATGAAGTTCTTGGAATGATTATTCTAGGCAAATGTCCTCCAGCAGCCATACCTGGCCCTGGCGCCATGCAAGAAGCTTAAAAACATTTCCTCACTTCTCCTAAGAAGGAAAAAGGAAAGCCAGCAGTCTTAATTGATTGCTGGCTTTTTTGTATCTATAAATCTTACTTGGTCTTTGGTGCGATCTTTAGACAGCTAGTCTGTTTTATGCTGCAAAGCGTTGGCGGCGCCAGACAATCCAAACTGCTCATTTGTATATAGATATACTGAGTATTTTTTGCGTGTATCAGTAAAGCGGCCTCCATTGTTAAAGGCGGACAAAAAATCTTCGTTAAGGAGCCACGGATTTTTAAGCACCACACCACCTGAAATAAACACACCGCCATCAGCAGACATTGTTAATGCCATGTCTCCAGCGAGTGTTCCCAAATGCGAACTTATCAAACTGGTCGTCGTATCAACTGCAACTTCCTCTTTGCCGTGCGCTGCAAATAACTGCGCTGTTGTCTCATACAAACATTCCTGCCCCATAACTTTGCAAACGGCTTCGTATAAATGTGGCATGCCAGTACCACTCAAAAAGGCTTCAGCTTCTAGGCGTAATCCGCCAGTGCCGATAACAACATCTGGCCATATCTTAGCTAATTGCGTAAACACTTCAACTTCAAATTCAGAATGCGGAGATATACCAGCATGCCCACCTTCGCTTGGTATCGCTATGTAACGATCTCCACAATCGATGAGTGTGCCTACACCCAAACCAGTACCTGGACCAATAATTAAGCGATCACCTTTTGTGAGTTCTGGCTTACCTTGTAAGCATTTCACATCACCATTAGCTACCGTTGCTAATGCCCAAGCAGCAGCTTCAAAATCATTAATCAGCGAAGCTGTCCCCGTTTGACTTAGTTTTTTGACATTACTAATTTTAATACCATTTTTGGCATTGGTTAAATGAACTTCATCGTTTTCAATATAGCCAGCAACTGCCAAGACAATACGCTGAGGCTTTGTATCAAAGCCATTTATATACCCTTCCATTGCTTCTAAAAGACCATGATCGCCTTTTGAAGAATAGGTTTTAATTTTAGATATTGTGCCGTCAACGACACTGGCGAAACGAGCATTCGTTCCGCCAATGTCAGCAATTAAATCCCAATGCATTTTTGTATTCTCATTTTTTTTAGGTTAAAATCTTTGATCCACCAACTACATCATTATACAAATCTATTCACTACATTTTCTAGGAACTCTTGACGTCCAGAACGCGGCTGTGGATTAACATCATTTTCAAGAACATGGTTTTCCAATTGCTCCAAACTAACCTTACCATCCAAGATTTTCTTAGAGTGATCGCTATCCCAACCCGCATAACGTTTGGCCAATTCGCCATCCATAGTGCCATCTTCAATCATTGCAACTGCGGCTTTAAAACCACGCGCACAAACATCCATTCCGCCAATATGACCGATAAGTAAATCATCTGCATCAATGGATTGACGGCGTAATTTTGAATCAAAATTCGTACCGCCAGATGTAAATCCGCCACCTTTTAGAATGTGATAATATGCAAGCGCTACTTCTGGAACGTTGTTAGGGAATTGATCTGTATCCCAGCCAGATTGATAATCATTGCGGTTCATATCAATTGAACCAAACACATCTAAAGCTTGTGCAAGTGCAATTTCGTGTTCAAAACTATGACCAGCTAAAATAGCATGGCCCTGCTCTAGGTTAAGTTTAACCTCATTTTCAAGGCCATATTTCTTCAAAAATCCATAAACGGTTGCAACATCATAATCATACTGGTGCTTGCTTGGCTCTTGGGGTTTTGGCTCAATTAAAATTGGACCTTTAAAGCCAATTTTATGTTTGTATTCAACAACCATATTCAACATACGGCCCATTTGGTCCATCTCACGCGAAAGGTCTGTATTGAGAAGTGTTTCATACCCTTCGCGGCCACCCCATAGAACATAATTCTCACCATTTAGGCGATGTGTTGCATCCATGCAGGTTTTCAATGTCGCTGCCGAATAAGCAAACACCTCTGGATCAGGATTTGTTGAAGCGCCACTCATAAAGCGTCTGTGAGAAAATAAATTCGCTGTTCCCCATAAAAGCTTTACGCCTGTCTCATCCATTTTCTTTTCAAAGATATCAACGATTGTATTTAGGTTTGCTGTGCTTTGCGCAAAGTTATCACCTTCTGGTCTTGCATCTGCATCGTGGAAACAGAAATAAGGCGCACCCAATGTTGTGAACATATCAAAAGCCACATCTGCTTTTAGTTTTGCACCTTCCATTTCGTCGCTGATGCGATCTGGGAACCAAGGACGATCAAAGGTTTTACCACCAAAAGGATCACCGCCCGGCCACGCAAAACTATGCCAATAAGCAACTGCAAATCGCAAATGCTCTTCCATACGTTTGCCCATAACAATCTCATCTGGATTGTAATGGCTATACGCCAATGGGTCAGTATTGTTTGGGCCTTTATAGGCAATTTTATCGGTACTGAAAAACTTCTGTGTCATTTTCTTTCCTATTCTTTTAAGACTTATTCAAGCCTTGTGGCCTTTTTGGTCGCCAATTTATTTTCAAAATTGGCTTAATTTGGGAAAACTCTTTTGGTGGCGTTTGCTTTAAGCCAGCCAACACTTTTCACAGCCTTTAATCCAGACGTGCCTAAGTCTAATCCAAGATACATATTTTCCTCCAAGACCTTAGATTCCAGAAAAATGAGCCTAATGCAACAATTTTCTTTAGTCTCGAAATAAAAAATGTATTTTATAATTCAGATGTATTTTATCAACATTTCAATTTAGGTCGCCAACTTAACCCCTAAGGTCGTTTAACCACCCCAACCCAGCCTCTGTGGTGGTTGCAGGCTTATATTCAGCACCAATTGGCTGATCAAACCCATTGTCAAAGAGTACTTTAAATATATGTGAATAATCTAATTCGCCTTGGTTTGGCTCTTGGCGTGTCGGCACAGATGCAAATTGCACATGACCAATAATTGGCTTCAACTCGACCAAACGACGCGAGATATCGCCTTCCATTATTTGCAGATGATAACAATCAAACATCAGTTTGATATTGTCCGTTCCTACTTCTTCAATAATTACTTTTGCTTGAGTGGAGTTTTGTAGAAAATAATCTGGCGCATCATATTTATTCAGCGGTTCAATGAGAATTGTAATGTTATGGGCTGATGCTTGTGCGCATGCATATTTAAGATTTTCAACAAATGTATTATGCGCCGCTTCGCCTTGCGCAAAGCCAGCCATTACGTGAATGTTTGGCGTGTTAATTGCCACTGCATAATCGATTGCTTGGTCTATTGCTGCGCGCGCCTCTTCTTGTCTGCCAACCAAAGCACAAAGACCGTTTTCTCCTTTTTCAAGATCGCCACGTATCGTATTAAGGCCCAGCATTTTTAAGCCAGTTTCTGCTAAAGCGATGTTTACATCTTCAACTGGCGTATCATAAGGCCAATGACATTCTACGGCATCAAAGCCAACTTTTTTTGCAGCTCTTATTGCGTCTGGTAAACTTAACTCTTTCCATAAAAAACCAAGATTGGCTGAAAATTTAATCATCGTTTTTTAGTCCCACTCAACATCAAATTTATCGACTATGCCATTGATCTGCGCCAGCGTTAACAATCTTGGATTTGCACCACGTGTTAAGAGTGCCAGCTTGGCAGTTTCTTCTAATTCTTCAATGGCATAAACTGCCGCTTCTAAATCTTTGCCTGCAACAACAGGGCCATGGCTTGCCAGCATTACGGCACTGCGTTTACCCGCCAGGCCTCGAATAGCATCGCCCATCGCAACATCACCCGGTATAAAATATGGCAGCATTTTCACCTTGCCTAAGCGCATGATTCCATAAGCAGTAAGGGGCGGAAGAAAATTATCTTCATCCACATCTGGCATCATAGACAGTGCAACTGAATGACATGAATGCAGGTGAACAACAGCAGAAGATTTAGCACCTCTGGTCTCATAAAATGCTGAATGAAGCGGCATTTCTTTTGTCGGTTTATCACCAGAAATGTGAATGCCTTTTTCGTCAAACATGGCAAGACGCGAAGGGTCTAACGTTCCAAAGCTTGAACCTGTTGGAGAGACTAGCAATTTACCATCTGATGTTCTGGCAGAAATATTGCCTGATGCACCACCTGTTAAACCACGCTCGAACATAGATTTTGACAATCTGCAAATGTCTTCGCGTAGCTTTGCTTCTTCACTCATTTCGTTGCGCCTTTTAATTACTGCCTAGTTCTTGCTGGTTAGCATTCTTGCAGCTTTAGCAAAATAATCTTCTGCACCAAAGTTTCCAGACTTTAACGCCAAAACCAAATTTGGCCCAGCCCTTAATGCAGGAACGCCTGGATCAATTTCAGGTCCAATTTCTAGCTCATTTAGTTGCAAGCCTTCAACCACTGCTCCAGAGGTTTCTCCCCCAGCGGTTAAAATACATTCAATGCCATTTTCGACTAATTGGCGTGATACTTCAGTAAAGAAACTCTCAATCGCTTCTGCTGATTTTTCATTGCCATATTGCTGTTGAACAGAGCGAACAACCTCAGGATCAGCAGAACTGTAAGCAAGTGGAACGCCCTCTTTTGCCACCAACCATTTTGCGACGGTTTCTGCCTTCAACTTACCTTCAATCACATCAGAAGCTATGATTTCGAAACTAGGATTGGTTTTAGAATGAAACTCAACTTGCGCACGAGTCGCCTTTGAACAAGAACCAGAAAGCACAATACACTTGCTACTTTGCTTTGTCCAAGCAGTCACCTTGCCAGTGGCTAGGCCTTTATTTTTAAAATTGGCAGGCAAGCCAAGCGCAACGCCAGAGCCACCTGAAATTAAAGGTAGGTCAGCGGCGGCTATTCCTATTTCCATCAAATCAGCATCTTGCAAAGCATCAACTACTATAATGCGGTTGCCCTTTTCATGCTCATCTCGCATTGCAGATTTTATTGCGTCAGCACCGTTTAACACATGGGGCGCTGCAACATGACCAACGTTAAATGCTGTTTGCGGTTTTAACCAACGACGTATGTCTGCATCAATCATCGGTGTTACAGGATGATCTTGCATTCCGCACTCATTTAACAAAACGTCATTTACGAATAAGTGGCCCTGATAGATTGACCGCCCAGTACCGGGGAATGCTGGGCACACAATTATTTTGTGTGCATCAAGCGCTAGCGCCAATGCGTCAATTACAGGACCAATATTGCCCTTTGGTGTGGAATCAAAAGTGGAGCAATATTTAAAGAAAAATTGTTTGCAGCCTTGGCGTTTCAACCAATCCAGTGCTTTGAGCGATTGTTCAACGGCAATTTTTGGATCGTTGGAACGAGACTTTAATGCAACAACGCCTGCCTCAATATTTGATGGCGCATCGGTTGTTGGCACGCCTGTATATTGGACAGTACGCATGCCTTGTTTTGCAAGTGTATTTGCTAAATCACTAGAACCTGTAAAGTCATCACCAATGCAACCTAGAAGCATTATTTAACCTCATTATTATTTTGTTGTTCAGGTAATTCTAAGCCTGCATTTCGCGCATAAATTTTTGCGACTGCCGCATCATCTTCTTGGCCTAGACCACAGGCAGAAGCGGCAATAAATTGCTGTAATGCGGCGGCGGTAATGGGCGCTGGAAATTTAGATTGTTTGGCAATGTCTAAAACAATTCCTAAATCTTTTGGCCAAATATCAACTGAAGAATGCGGTGTGTAATCCCCTGCTACAATATGAGGTGCACGATTTTCTAACATCCAAGAAGAGCCTGCACATTTTGGGATAATTTGAGTAAATAATTCAGGCGAAATGCCTTGGCTAATACCAAAGGTAATAGCCTCTGCCATGGCAGCAATGTGAACGCCTGCAAGCAACTGGTTTACTGCTTTCATTGCAGAGCCAGTTCCAACATCCTCACCTAAATTAAAAACATTCTCTGCCATTGCATCTAGCGCAGGTTTAGCCGCTGCGAATGTTTTTTCAGGCCCCGCTGCCATAATGGACAGATCGCCCGAAGCAGCTTTTTTAGAACCGCCAGAAATTGGCGCATCTAAATAACAAATGTTTTGGCGCATGCATTTATCATTCATAGTGCGGGCAAATTCTGGCGGCACAGTTGCGCATGCAATTACACACGCACCGTTCTTTAATTTTTCTACTATTCCATTTTCACCGAATAGAACCTGTTCAGTTTGTGCGGCGTTTAAAACCACCACAACAACAATATCTAACTGCGAAATATTTTCAGATAATGGGGATTGTTCGCCGCCCTCAGCAATAAATTGTGAAACTTTGGCACTATCCATGTCAAAGCCAAACGTTTTGTGGCCTGCTCGTAATATTGATTGGGCAATACCATAGCCCATGGAGCCAAGGCCAATAATTCCAATTTTATTTTGCAACACAGCAGTCCTAAACGTAAAAAACTTTAAAAAGCAATGTAACGCAAACGTATATGCCTATATGTGTTAGCGCTAACATATTTATACAATCCGTATATGTTATCGCTAACACAGTCAAGTGTTTTCCATTGACTATTATTCTGATAGAAAGGAAATATGAATAGAGATTTACTAAAACCAGCCCCCGCCCCCACTTTAAAAGACGTATCTAAAATTGCGAATGTTAGTGTTATGACGGTATCACGCGTTTTGCGCGGCAAGGGCTATGTTTCCAAAGAAGTGATCTCGCTGGTAAAAGAAGCGGCGGCTAAAATTGGCTATAGCCCAAATAAATTGGCTGGCGCATTGGCAAGCGACAAAAGCAATTTGGTTGGCGTTATTTTACCTACGCTTTCAAACGTTGTTTTTAGTGAAGTATTAAGCGGTATAAATTCGGCACTAAGCAAAACCGACATGCAGCCGTTTTTTGGGATAAGTGATTACTCCCTTATAAAAGAAGAAAAATTGGTTGAAGGCCTCTTAGCTTGGCGCCCTGCTGGATTAATTTTAACAGGGTTAGAGCACAGCGAAAGAACCCGTGAATTACTGAGCAAAACTTCTATCCGAATTTCTGAAATAATGGATTACAGCGACACGCCGATTGACGCCTGTTTTGGCTTACGGCACACACTGGCTGGCATCGAAACCGCCAAACATTTATTAGAACGAGGCTATCGAAAATTTGGTTATGTGGGATCGTTTTTAAAAACTGATTTAAGAGCCGAAAAAAGATTCAATGGTTTTGCTGAAACAATCCTTGCTGCTGGCGCACAACTTGTTGATAAAAAAAGTGATTTTGGTCCATCTTCTATGCAAATGGGACGCAGATTGACCAAGGAAATAATAGATCAGAACAACACGATTGACGCTTTATATTTTTCAAATGATGACATGGCGGCTGGCGCACTCATGCACACTATCGCCAACAACATCAGTGTCCCACAGCAAATTGCTCTGGCAAGTTTCAATGGGTTGGAATTTTTAGATGCGTTGCCTTTAAAAATCACAACAGTGAAATCGCCAAGGTTTAAAATAGGTGAATTGGCTGGACTTCATGTGAGCACAGAAAACAAATCCGCCGACAGCCTCGGCACTGGCACACCCAAAAAAGTTGAATTCCCAATAGAAATTACCATTGGTGACACAACTTAATCTCGCCAATTAATTTCAACTGCCTACCAACTTATTTGGTATTTTTCGGCAATCTAATTAGATCTAACTTGATCTAACAAACGCTTACATTCCAACAATTCATACAATGTGGATTGTAAATTACGACGATCATCATCGCTCACTGTTATTGCATCTTCATTAGAACTGCTTTTTCCACGAAGACGTTTAAGGATGCCTTTTTTAGAAGCATTACCATTTGGCAAATCTTTAATTGAAACAGCCGTTTTAGGCTCTGCGTGTGCACCAATTGGAGATTCATCTTCCATCTCCACAACTCTTTCAACTGGAGACAAATCAGAATCAGTTGGCTCAGAAATGTTAATTTCTCCATTGCCAATGCCAATTACATATCGATTGCCTTGGTCTTTTAAGATGCGCTGAACACCACGAATGGTGTAACCTTCATCATAGAGAAGATGGCGAATGCCTTTTAAAAGGTCAACATCATCGGGGCGATAATAACGTCTACCGCCACCGCGTTTCATTGGTTTGATTTGTGTAAATCTGGTTTCCCAAAACCGCAATACATGTTGCGGTAAGTCTAAATCTTCGGCAACTTCGCTAATTGTGCGAAATGCATCAGGGCTTTTATTCAAATACTCACTCCCAAGTTACAAACTGAATAAAGCCATACGAACGGCCCTATTGTACTCTGTCTTTTAGGTGCCCTAATTCCAAAAAAAGCACACTGCTTTCCCTATTTGGAATTCCCTTTTAAGACAGCATCTTTCATAATATTTGATGGTTTAAAAACCATCACGCGCCTTGGCGTAATTGGTACTTCTTCACCAGTTTTTGGATTTCTTCCAATACGTTCATTTTTATCACGCACTAAGAAAGAACCAAAAGAAGATAATTTAACTGATTCGCCTGCTACAACACTGTGACAAATTTCATCTATCACGGTCTCTACTAGTTCAGCGGATTCTGTTCTTGATAGACCTACCTTTTGATAGACTGCCTCAACTAAGTCCACCCGTGTTAATGTACGACCCCCCATAAAATTCTCCTTAATATGCGTATAACGCTCAAAATAGGCTAATCATTAGCCACTAAAAATGCCCGTCAGAATTCTCTGACATACGAAAAAATCGGCAATCAAACCGACCGCCTTGTACTAATCAATATCACAGGTGGGTCTGTATTTTTATTATTCGTGACGTTATTGACTTTAGGTCAAAAGAGCAACAGGAATTAACCATAAAATAGCTAGAATATTACCAGCGGAGCAGTACCGAGCCCCAAGTAAAGCCGCCGCCCATTGCTTCAAGCAATATGATGTCGCCTTTTTTAACGCGACCATCTTTTACAGCTTCGCAAATAGCCAAAGGAATTGACGCCGCAGAAGTGTTTCCGTGCCTATCGACAGTGATTACAACTTTTTTAGGGTCAATTTTTAACTTCTTGGCAGAAGCGTCGATGATACGCTTATTTGCTTGGTGCGGGATGAACCAATCTAAATCATCGGAAGTTAAGCCAGTCGCTTTATAAGCATCCTCAATCACATCGGTAATCATACCAACTGCATGGCGGAAAACTTCTTTGCCTTGCATACGCAATTTTCCGGTTGTGCCAGTTGTAGAGGGCCCACCATCGACATAAAGCTTATCTTTATGAACACCATCAGAACGTAAATGCGATGTTAAAATACCGCGATCGGCACTTGTGCCCTCGCCCTCGCCTGCTTCAACAATGACTGCACCAGCACCATCGCCAAAAAGCACACAAGTCGTGCGATCTTCCCAATCTAAAAGCCTAGAAAATGTTTCTGCGCCAATGACAAGAATGCGCTTTGCGTATCCAGATTTAATATATTGATCGGCAGTCGTAAGCGCGAAAACAAAACCAGAGCAAACGGCCTGCACATCAAAGGCTACGCCATGATGCATGCCTAGGCGGTTTTGAATATCAACAGATGTTGCTGGAAATGTATTATTTGGCGTTGATGTCGCTAAGATAATCATATCGAGATCATCTGTCGTTAGACCTGCATTTTCTAGGGCAGCTCTTGCAGCTTTTTCACCAAGATCAGCAGTTGTTTCACCATCTTCAACAATATGACGTTGTTTAATGCCTGTACGCTGGGTAATCCACTCATCGGTTGTATCAATGATGGATTCCATATCTTTGTTCGTTAGAATCTTTGCGGGACTATAAGAACCAGTACCAACGATTATCGATCTTATCATCTATTTCCCCTGACATCTTCGTGTCAATTCAGTGTCATTTTCTAATATTAATAGCAAACTAAGTTTTATTCAGTGTTTTCGTTTTCAATAAATTTGCCTTTATCAAAACGATCTAAGTCATTTGCAATTTTTTGCATAATACCATTTGCTACCATATCGTAGGCCATTTCAACCGCAGCTGCAAAGCCTTCTGCATCTGTTCCGCCATGGCTTTTAATAACAACGCCATTTAAGCCTAAGAACACAGCGCCGTTTACTTTGCGTGGGTCCATTTTTTCGCGTAATTGATTAAAGGCTGACTTTGCAAAAAAGTAACCAATTTTTGCAAATATTGTACGGCTCATGGCAGCGCGCAGATAAGAAGCAATTTGCTTTGCTGTGCCCTCGGCAGTTTTAAGTGCAATATTCCCCGTATAACCTTCGGTTACAACAACATCGACCGTACCAAGGCCTAAATCATTGCCTTCAACAAAGCCGTGATACGTAAGACCTTCAAATTCTGAATTGCGTAGCATTTGGCCTGCTTCACGCACTTCTTCAAGGCCTTTAACTTCTTCAACGCCAATGTTTAAAAGGCCAACTGTTGGGCTGTCTAAACCATATAAGGCTCTTGCCATCGCAGACCCCATGAGCGCAAAATCAACCAATTGCCCACTGTCAGCACCAACATTTGCGCCCACGTCTAAAACAACGCTTTCGCCTTTTAGTGTTGGCCAAAGCGCTGCCATTGCTGGGCGCTCAATGCCTGCCATTGTTCTAAGACAAAACCTAGACATGGCCATAAGTGCGCCTGTGTTACCAGCCGACACACATACATCTGCTTCACCCGTTTTTACAGCAGCAATCGCAAGCCACATTCCAGATTTACCGCGTCCTTTGCGTAAAGCCTTGCTTGGCTTTTCGTCCATATCAATATGAACATCGCAATGTTTTACAATGGCATTTTTTTGCAACTTTGGAAAATTTTGCAATTCGGCGTTAAGTATCGCCTCGTCTCCATATAGAATGAAGGAAATATCAGGTTTGCGTTCTAATGCTTTTGCAGCACCGCCCAAAACCACACTAGGGCCGTTATCTCCGCCCATTGCATCAAGTGATATTGTTTTTTTGCTAGACATATATACTACTTTTTAGTGTCAACTGGCGAATAGACTTGTAAAAAACATAACTTGGGGCAAATCTAATTTTGAACGCTTAACCTGTAGCCATTAAGCAATCAAGCGCTCTGAGTGTCTATGTGGCATCTTTGTGTGGGTTATGAAGATAAAAACATTATAAATGAGGTTAAACCAGCCTTATTTATCATTTTTCTCAGTTGATTTTAGTGCCGAAAGTGCAGCAAATGGCGAAGCCTTTTCATCATCACTTCCATCATCTTCTATATGGTCGGCAAATTGCGCACCTTGTGCGCGAGGAAAAGGATCTAAGCCCAATTGAAGATGTTCTAAAATAATCTCCCAGACATTTAAGGTGTTGCCGATAAATAAATCGGGAATATCTGCGCCCTCAAGGTCTAAAACCATTTCACCATCTTCATTTAATCTAGGCTTTGCAAGTCTAGAACCTTCTGGCAAAAAAGTGCGCTCTACCTCTTCTATAAATTCGCTATTTAGAGGCTCTAATGTCACAATACATTCTTGAACGACTTTGGCAAATATACGCCCCTTTAGGCCAACGCCATCTTTGCGCCAGCGCCTAAATACCAACTCTGCCTTTAGACTTTTAATTTCTAAAATGTCTGCCTCAATAGCTAAAGCGGCACGTTCTTTTTCATTTGCATCAAGATCAATGACAAAACCAGCCCCTGGCAAAACGCCGACATTAACGGTGTAATCAAGTGTCTCTTTTTTATTTTCACTCATTTTTGTGTCACTTATTATTTTTAAAGCTGATTTTTATAAGCTTATTTATTAGACGTAATTTGAAATGTCGGGCCATTTAACCTTGCCCGCATAAAGATTATCACTTTTTTGCTTATCAAGAAATGGACCACACTCGGCAATATATTTTGTAAGCAACTTAACAGTTTTTGCAGAAACCTTCTTAGGTTCTTTACCTTCAAAAAAGCGAGCCTTCACAGCTTTGCCCAATTCAATATTATTACCATCATCTAGTAATTTTGCGAAATCTTCTACCTGACCATAAAAACCACGAATCATTTTCTTTTTGCGTTTTGGAACGGTCTGATCGCCAATCCCAATTTCGCGCAAAGCGCTGTCGGTGTCGTTGGTATAAATATCAAAGACTTCTTGGTTCAGGCTCAAACTTTTTGCATCGTCTTCACGCACAAGTCTTCTTGAAAGCAAAAACATGTGGAGGGTAAGCAAATCAAATCGCCCCATAACACTGTCTTGAAACTTTAAGTTGGTATAAAATTCTGGTTTACGTGATTGTGCCATAACCGCGCCATAAAGCTGTAGTGGTATTGGGTTGTTACGCTTAAAAAGCGAATTGATAATTTTTCCAAACATATAGGAACACTTTCTGATACTTCGCGCTAACGCTTACTTTATACTCAACTCAATTGATACAAATAATCGGCTAATATAGCAGGTGGTTGAAATTTCATCCGCTGTGCTATACCCAATTTAGTACAATAATAAAATTACGACCACGACATGTGGAAAAGGGGATGGATTTTCCAATGATATGGACCTTAAATACTTATATGGACAAAAAACAGAACAAAGAAAAGCGATTTAATGCCGCTATATTGGCTGGCGTACTGATAGCTGGCCTTGGCCTGTCTGCTTGCACAACAAAACAAGTGTTTACCAATGGTTCGGTTATTCAACCTGACCAAGTAGCATTGGTGCCAGTTGGCTCGAGTAAAGATCAAGTCTTATTGGCGTTGGGTACCCCTTCGACCAAAGGTACATTTGACAGCGAAGTGTTTTATTACATCTCACAAAAACGCGAAAAGAATTTTGAATTCCAAAAAGCAAAAATTGTAAGTCAGCGCGTATTTACAGTTTACTTTGATTCAGAAGAACTTGTTTCTCGCCTTGCAGACTATGGATTGAAGGACGGAAAAGTATTTGACTTTATCAGCCGCACGACACCAACAGGCGGTAAAGATCTTACCTTCCTTGGCAGATTGTTAACACCTAATAGTCAGGCAATCCCGACTTTACCTGGCTCTTAATACTTTATCGTATTTTAGTTATACGCAATAAAAAACCCCGCTGGAAAAATACATTTCAGCGGGGTTTCTTTTTGGTTATGTGCGCTTATCTATTGCGCTGTATTTAGTGCGCTGTAATCAGTGCGAAAGAACAGCCAATAGAAGAAGAGCCACAATGTTTGTGATCTTAATCATTGGGTTCACAGCTGGGCCAGATGTATCCTTATATGGATCGCCCACAGTATCACCCGTAACGGAGGCTTTGTGAGCATCGCTACCTTTTTCGTGTTTCACGCCGTCTTTATCGACAAAACCATCTTCAAAAGATTTTTTTGCATTGTCCCAAGCACCACCACCTGTTGTCATAGAAACAGCGATAAAGAAGCCTGTAACAATTACACCCAATAGCATGGCACCAAGCGCTGCAAATGCTTGCTCTTTTGAACCAGTAACCCAATAAATTGCATAGAAACAAAAGATTGGGGATAAAACAGGTAGCAGTGACGGAATAATCATTTCGCGAATCGCAGCTTTTGTAAGCATATCAACCGCACGACCATAGTCTGGCTTAGATGTGCCTTTCATAATGCCTGGATCCGCTTTAAACTGACGACGCACTTCCTCCACAACAGAGCCAGCCGCACGTCCAACCGCTGTCATAGACAAGCCGCCAAAAATGTATGGCAACATGCCACCAAACAACAAGCCGACAACCACATATGGATTGGTCAGCGAGAAGTCGACCACTACACCGTCGAAGAAAGACCCCGGCTCTGCATTTTTTGCAAAGTATTTAAGATCTTCTGTATAAGCTGCAAACAGCACCAAAGCACCAAGCCCAGCAGAACCAATTGCATAGCCCTTTGTAACAGCTTTCGTCGTATTACCAACAGCATCAAGTGCGTCTGTTGTTTTACGAACTTCTGCTGGAAGATTTGCCATTTCAGCAATGCCGCCAGCATTATCGGTCACTGGACCGAATGCATCTAGGGCTACCACAAAACCTGCAAGTGCCAACATGGTTGAAACTGCAATTGCAATACCAAACAAGCCAGCAAGCGAGAATGTTGTGATAATACCAACGATAATGACCAATGCTGGAAGCGCTGTAGATTCTAACGAAACAGCAAGACCTTGAATAACATTAGTACCGTGCCCAGTTACAGATGCTTGTGAGATTGAACGCACTGGACGGTAACCAACGCCTGTATAGTATTCTGTAATCCAGATAATAAGACCTGTGATAACAAGACCAATAAAACCACAATACATTAGAAGACGGCCCGTAAAGGTTTCGCCACCAGATGTGGTGAAGGATGTATCCATACCAAGCCAAAACTGAACAATTGCCCAAAGCGCAATAGCTGAAAGTATAGCTGTTGCTAAGAAGCCTTTGTACAAAGCACCCATAATTGAATTGTTAGAGCCAAGACGTACAAAGAATGTACCTATGATTGAAGTTACAACACAAACTGCGCCAATCATTAATGGGAATGTCATTAGCGTATAAGCTGCCGCACCATCAAAGAAGATGGAAGCTAGAACCATTGTCGCAACAATTGTTACTGCGTAGGTTTCAAACAAATCGGCTGCCATACCTGCACAGTCACCAACGTTGTCGCCAACGTTATCGGCAATAGTTGCTGGGTTACGTGGATCATCTTCTGGAATGCCTGCTTCGATTTTACCAACCAAATCACCGCCAACGTCTGCACCTTTTGTAAAGATACCGCCGCCTAAACGCGCAAAGATTGAAATAAGTGAAGCACCAAAGCCAAGGGCAACCATGCCGTCAATCACACCGCGACCTTCTGGGTCCATGCCTTGCACATCTGTAAGGTACCAAAAATAGCAGGAAACACTTAAGAGCGCTAAACCTGCAACAAGCATTCCTGTAATCGCACCAGATTTAAATGCAACATCTAGTCCTGCGCTCAAACTAACGCTAGAAGCTTGTGCCGTTCTAACGTTGGCACGTACTGAAACCAACATGCCAACAAAGCCAGCGATGCCAGACAGCACCGCCCCCACGACAAAACCAGCCGCAGTTAGCGCGCCAAGCAACCACCATACTATTCCAAAAACAACCGCGCCAACAAGGGCAATGGTCAAGTACTGGCGAGAAAGATAGGCCATTGCGCCTTCTTGAATGTAACCAGCGATTTCTTGCATTCGAGCATTACCAGCATCGGCGCGTAGCACCGACATTGTAGCCCAAACACCATAGATAATTGACAATGCGCCCGCAGCGATTGCCAGATATACAGCATTCATAATTAATATTCCCTTTGTTTGGTTCTGTGTTCACTGCATAAAAACAGGAACAACTCCTCCAGCAAGAACCAAACTCAAGAGGGCGGCATTTAAGCTCACCAAGAGAAAATTGGTCTTACCAATTCACCCTGGGTTGGCCCTCATCACCTAATATTAAAGCTGTTCAAACCTCCCAATTCGAACGTTGCTTTTCGGTTTAGATGAGACTTCCCCTCAAAGTTACATGAACCTTTGCCTAATTTTTTAAGCAAATCAAGGGGCATAAAGTATTATAATGGGGATGTTTTTCTTTGAAAAACCGCCCCTTTGAGGTACTTTTAACCTCAAAAGAAAGTAAAAAAGGCAGAAATCCTATATTTAGAACCTCTGCCTTTTGCATACTGATTTATTCAACAATTCAATATTGAAAGCTTATCGCAAGATCACATCTGTAACGCGGCGAAGCGTAACACGGCGATTACGCCATTCAGCGCGCGAGGTTGGAACCAATAAATAATCTTCACCAAAGCCAGCTGTTTCTAACGCCCAAGGGTCGATATGAAATTGGCGAACCAACACATTTTTAAGCGATTGTGCACGACGTTCTGACAAAAGTTGATTGTTATAGCGAGAACCAACAGCATCGGTATGCCCTTCGATTAAAAACACTTCAATGCGTTTTCGGCGGAGTATACGTCTCATTGCCTGAGCAATATTTTCTACCTTCCAATACTCGTTGTTTGGAATGTGCGCTGAACCGAATTCAAAATTGATTGCTTGTATGTCTATCGATGGTGCAATTTTACGGATATCACTTCGGCGGCGTAAATCACGACGACGAATTTTTTTTGAAGCTGAAAGTTTGCGTTTAACTGGGGCGGCAAGAGAGCGTTCAATTTTTCTTGCGGATGGCACTGCCATTTTGGATTGTGCATTTACGATTGCAGGCACACTAACTGCGCCAATTGCTGTCGCCATTCCAAGAAGTAATTTACGGCGGTTCATCATTTCATTCTCCTCAATTGTGTTGGGACATTTAAAAAATGTATGATGTGAATATGGCTTATCTAAGCTGAACGGTTGCTGAATGTGTTGTTCAAGTTAGTTAGATTAAGCCACGGCTTTGCGTTCTTTAAATCTCAACCAAAGAAGACTTAGCAATGCCGCGCCCACAACTGGGAATATGATCCAGTTGATAAAGTCCCAACCAAAGTTTTGTGATGGATCATCGTTAAGCGTAAGGCCAGATAAGAAACTTGCAATCGCGACCGTACCAAACAGCATGAAATCATTTGCGCCCTGAACTTTGCTTTTTTCATGTGGTTCATAGGTTTCGGTCAGCATGGCAGTTGCACCGATAAACCCAAAATTCCAACCAAGGCCAAGCAAGATAAGGCCAATATAAAAGTTTTCCAGCTTGATGCCCTGAAGCGCAATAACTGCACAGGCGGCAAGAATTAATAGTCCTGTCGCGACAATTTTTTCTTTGCCAAAACGTGCAATTAAATTGCCCGTAAAAAAGCTAGGTAAGAACATGGCAAGCACATGCCACTGAATGCCCCAAGTGGCATCGTCTATATCAAACCCACAGGCAATCATCGCAAGTGGAGCGGCTGTCATAACAAAAGCCATAAGTGCGTATGTTGAGATTGCACAAAACACTGATACGATAAATTTTGGTTGCGCCATGATTTGACTTAATGGTCGGCCTGAACCTTTGGCTTTTTCTTCAGCGGTTTCTTTAGGCGGTGCTGCTGCTAAAAATGACATCACAATAAGTGCAAAAACATAAAGCCCAATCGCCCATAGAAATGCACCTGCAAATGGCACAGGCGATAGAAAATCTTTAAAATTTAATATGAGTTGTGGGCCAACAATTGCGGCACCTACTCCACCAATAAGCACAATAGATATGGCCTTTGGTTTAAATTCTTTTGTTCCTCTGTCTGCGGCGGCAAACCTGTATTGCTGTGCAAAACCATTTGAACAACCAATCACGACGATTGAAGCAACAAACATCCAAAACGATTGTTGGTAAAGCGCGGCTACAGCAAGTAAACATCCTAAAATGCCAACCATTGCGCCACTCATAAACCCATAACGACGGCCAATTTTTTGCATTAACAATGCCGCTGGAATAGACATAAGAACCGCGCCAACGTTAAAACCTGTTACAGGTAATGTTGCTAAAGACTTGTCTGGGCCCAGCAAATAATATCCAGCAATGCCACCAAGTGTAATGCTGATAGGTGCGGCAGAGCCGACCAATGCCTGACAAGCGGCATAAAGAGTTGCATTTTTACGAGCTATAGAATTCTCTTGCGCATCTGTAAGAGTATTAGTGGTTTCGTCAGACATGAATTCTATTCTCCATTATACTCTTAAAAAATATATACTCTTAATAATGAGTATAAGAGCGATGTGCCAAAATAATTGGCTCGCCATCTTCTCCTAAAATATTAACGCCTTTAAAACTGGCATTTTCTTTTTTGAAATTACCTAAAAATGTGATCGGGAAATTTAATTTTTTCGACTCTGTTTCAAAGGAATTTACTTTGGACTTGGGAATAACGATTAGCAATTCATAATCATCCCCCCCTGTGATTAAACTTGTCACCGCTACAATCGGGGTTACTTTTTGAGTTTTCAGCTGTGCTCGCGCTTGCTTAGAAATTGGAATGTCCATTAAATTTATATTTGCAGCCACATGAGATGCAGAGCATAGCTTTTCTAAATCGCCAACAAATCCATCTGAAATATCCATCGAGGCAGATGCATATTTTGCAACAAGCTTAATCATCTCTATACGTGGTTGTGGAATTTCGTATCGATCGATTAAATACTTTTGAGCCGCATTTGGCTTTTGCAATTTGTCATTAGATTTATCTGTCGCTAAGGTTAAGCCCAAAACACCGTCACCAATTGCACCCGTTACATAAAGTGCATGGCCTGATTTAGCGCCCAGCCTAGAAGCATAATCTTTTTTATCTATGTGCCCATAAGCAGTGATGGAGATTACTGCGCCGCTTTTGTCTGGTGAAACACGAAATGTATCACCGCCACAAAGGCTAATTCCAAACGCTTTGCAATCTGCTTTAAGCCCTTTGGAAAATGCTTTAATCCAGTCATTGTCCCAATCACTCGGCAATCCAAGCGCCAGCGAAAACGCAAAGGGTGTTGCGCCTTTTGCGGCAAGGTCTGACAAATTTGTGCGAATTGCTTTTTGCGCAATGCGTTTGGGATCAGTGCCCTTTAAAAAATGGACACCTTCGGCAATTGCATCATTGGTAACAACCAATGTTTTATTTTTTGGAATTTGTAAAAGAGCGGCATCGTCTTTGAGGCCAAATGCCCCGCTACTTGAAAGCGGAGCAAAGTATTTTTCGATCAGGCTAAATTCGCTAAGCCTTTTCACCATCTTCACCACTTTTGTTTTCGCTTGGTGCTTCATCCGCTCCCGCATCGGTCGCTTCATCTGAAACTTCTTCAATAGGCGTTTGCGTGACAGCAGGTATTACACCCTTGCGCTCAGCCATATCTTCATCATCACGCAATGTTCTAGCAAGACGATCTAACAAGCCATTTACCAGTTTAGGCTCGTCATCTTCATAAAATGCTTTTGCCACATCTACATATTCTGAAATAATAACTTTAGCTGGAACATCTTTGCGTTTGCGTAATTCCCACGTGCCTGCACGCAAGATAGCACGCAACAACGTTTCGATGCGTTTTAACGGCCAGTCAGATGGTAAGTTATGATGAATTAGAGGATCGATTTGACCTTGGTCTTCAATCACACCAGCCAATACCGCGCGGAACCATGCAGTATCTGCGGCCCGATATTTATCTGAACCTTCTTCTCCATCGACTTCTTGATCGAAACGAAATTGTTCAAATTCATTTACAACATCCAACATTTTAGCAGATGTTAAATCCATTTGATAAAGTGCTTGCACAGCCGCAAGGCGAGCAACGCCACGTTTATTGGCTGCTTTTTCTAGTCGAACATTTTTTGTAGATGCAGTCATCTATACACCTAATTCTTTACGCAATGAAATCATAGCAAGCGCGGCTTGTGCAGCAGCGCCACCTTTGTTCTTATCATCTTTTTTCGCACACGCCCATGCTTGATCTGAATTTTCTACAGTTTGAATGCCATTACCGAGCGCAATATTATGTTGAACGGTAATATCCATTAGCGCACGCGAAGATTCATTACAAACAACATCGTATTGAGAAGTTTCACCACGTATAACACAGCCTAGTGTTATATAACCGTCAAAGTTTTTGCGGCCATTTCTCATGCCAGCCATAGCCATGGAAACAGCGGCAGGAATTTCTAATACGCCCGGCACTTTAACAATTTCAAATGTTGCGCCAATTTTTGTTAGCACATCAACAGCACCCTCTAAAAGGGCGTTTGAAATGTCTTCATAAAAATTTGCTGTTACAATGAGTAAGTTTGGGAGCGATTTTGGCTGAGCGGCCATTCCATATCCTTGCTTAGGGTCCTTAATTGGACTTTTTATTAAGCACTGCTAAAAACATGGTGGCACAAAATAGGCAAGCGTATTCTTTTAACTTGAGGTAAAAAATCGAATTATTTTAATAGGAACCAAAAACAATCAAGAACGAGACTGCGCAATGACACGGTTATGTAATTCATTATTATTGCCTAATGGTATATGAGACGATTTATACTTCTTCTTAATAAAAATAGTTGTTGTATTGCCCTTTGCTAACCGCACCCTGCCGCGCACGCAATCTAGATATGTACAAGTTAAATTATCAACTTTTTTAACGTTGGAATGAACGGGCCGCAACGAGGTTCCATCTACAATTCCAAGGTAGTTTACAGGTATGTTTTTGCGATGCAATTTTTCTGCAACGATTGAAACGAAATCAGCCCCTAAAGAAATTCCAATAAGGTTGATCGAGACATTTGGATCTTTTGCATATGCAGCCTGAATGTCTTTCATTACTTTTGGCAATATCACTGCCACGCTTTCTACAGGAGAAAGATAAGAGTATAACTGTGCTTCTGGCATTTTTTTATGCAGGTTTCTAAAGCCAAACCCAATAAAGGGTATTGCACTCATAAGTCCGTTGATTAAATATGTTTTTTGAGTGCGCGGACGTACTGATTTAAGTTGGCGTACCTGCTCGACAAGTGGATCAACGATTATAATATCGGCGTTTTGGGAAACTTGACTGTCTAGCTTACCAGTCGCAAAATTTTGCTGAGTATATTGAGAAGTAGGAACTGGAGCAGGAATTGGCGTTAAAACTTGTTTTGGCGCAAGGGCTGGAGCTATGCTTGGTATAGGCGCTGCACTATATCCATTTGACGTTTGCCTAATGCCTTGATTTTGATTTTGAATGTTGGCAGGCGACGCTGTGCTTAATATATCACCCGTTTGGCACGCAGTGAGTGATATAAAGAACAAAAGAGAACTGAATATAATAGAAAAACGCATTAAAACCCATCAAAGCAATCACTGAAAACAGATACTACATCTGCATTTTAAGTTAGATGGGTTAAAAATCTGTTCTAAGTAAGGCCGATTGGATTACGCTCAATTGTATTCCATCAACCTTGCGGCATAGCGTGCCATTTGATCTATTTCTAAATTGATCTTATCGCCTTGCTTCATCTTGCCCCAAGTCGTTACTTCTAGGCTATGAGAAATAAGTAAAACATCAAATTGCGAGCCTGTCACACCATTAACAGTTAGAGATGTTCCGTTAAGTGCAACGGAGCCTTTTGGCGCAATAAACTTTGCAAGGTGGTCGGGTGCTTGCAAAATAAATCTTGTCGCCTCACCTTCAGCTACAATTTCTTTTATTGTAGCTAGACCATCTACATGACCAGACACCATATGTCCGCCAAGTT
>NVRK02000114.1 GCA_002400845.2 Hyphomicrobiales bacterium | reverse complement strand
CGCTTCAGAAAGTGCGGATGTTTCATTTTCTATGGCTGGAATAATTTCGGCATCTGGCAAGTGTGGTAAAATTCCAAGCACTGGCAGTTTTAATTCATCTTCAATTTGATCTGGTACAGAAAATGAATTGTTCATTAGCTCGAGTGTATAGATAGTAATTGCCGCTAGCCCACTAAATAAAGCTAATGTTGCGATCAAATTCAAACCTAAACGAGGCGTGAATGGCTTTTCAGGAATTTGTGCTTCGTCAACAATTATAGCGTTTACTGTTTTTAAATCAGCACCAACACTTGCCTCATTTAATTTACCGATGAGGCTGTCATATTGAGAACGGTGAGAATCTACTTCGCGTTTTAAAATTGTATACTGAATATTTTTTTGCTGGAAATTTCCTTGCT
The DNA here is from genome assembly GCA_002400845.2 of Hyphomicrobiales bacterium. Classification (GTDB taxonomy): domain Bacteria; phylum Pseudomonadota; class Alphaproteobacteria; order Rhizobiales; family Rhizobiaceae; genus Salaquimonas. Next base: position 5,403 of record NVRK02000114.1, on the reverse strand, counting down.
CAACTTCCAGTTTTTTCAACTCTGTTCTAAGGGCTACTTCCTTGGCCAAAATTTGTTCATATTGAATTGAAACAGAACGGCCAATTCCTCTTATTTCAGTATTAAATGCTTTTGTAAGTTCATTTATTTGCGATTGTAAGCGGCGCATTTCTGGGAAGCCAGGCTTTAACGTTGCGCGTTTTTCTTGATAGGTTGCTTTTAATTCAGTAATTCGATTGCGGTTTTCTTGGATCGATTCACTTTGAAAAACTTGTGGTAGGCTAGCAGCGCCATCTGATTTTATTTGCGATACATAGCGCTCCAAAAGCAAGCGGTCATCAATGGTTTTACCAAGTGAAGTATTGATTTCAATTATGTTAGATGAAATTAGAGATGAATCTTGGCCAGTTAAGGTTATGCCAGCAGTTTTAGCATAATTGACTAGGGCAATTTCAGATGTTTCTAATTTTATTTTGGTTTCAATTACCTGCTCTTGAATGAATTCTCTTGTTAGGTCAGATGTTTCGCTCTTTTTATCTACCCCTTGATCGATAAAACTGTTTGCTGCTTGGTTGGCAATTGCTGCTGCTAAAGTTGGATCTACGTGTGTGAAGCCGATGGCAATAAGCGAGGTATTTCTAATCACACTTGCGGTTAGATCTTTTTTCACCATTTTTACAGCAAGCGTTTCGCGTTCATCAGAAGTCATTTCTTCAAAATCTTTTATCGCACTTGTGCCAAGCGCTCTGCTAATTACATTGCGCAGTGAAAAATTAGCTTTTGCTACTAAAAAGTCAGGGTTTTCGGATAGGTTTAATTGAAATATTACACGCCTTGCTAGGTCGTGAGATAATATTTTTTGTCTAGCTGTTTCAAAAGTTCTAATATCAGTTTGCTGTGATATGACTTCAAGGTCTTGAATAATTCGCGCACCTGAAGTTACAATTTCTAATTTTGTAGTAGATCTAAACAGAGGCGTTTGTTGCCATGTAAAAAAGATGCCGCAAACTAAACCTGTTACTAATGCACATGCAATTATCCAGCGATAATGAACAGCAAGCCATAATATTTTTAGAGGGTCAAATCCCTCTTCAGGCTCCATGAAGTCATCTCTATAGCCAGATTTCTGCTGGGAGTATCCGTGCGGAATATGAGATTGTTGCAGGTGACTACCTTGCACATCTGATATTGCTGGCGTTTGTTCGCGTATCATAATCTAATTCCTAATTGCCCCACTAAGTCAGTCTACAGGGGAGATATTACCCTTGTCGCCGAGGAGGCTATACCCAGTGCTTGGCGCAAATTTTGTGCCGCTATTTTTGATTTTGATGTAAATGCAACAACAACATCACCGCCGTATAATCTTGGATCAGGGGAATTACCAGCTCTTATGTCTCGTATAGAGTAGTTCGCTACTCTTTTGCCGTAAGAATATTTTCTATAGACAAAAACTTTTCTCTCATCAGATAATGGTGTAAGTCCACCAGCTTGAGCGACAGCTTGAATTAATGTTGTTTGATTGGTGGCAGGATAAATACCCGGTTTGGAAAATTGCCCATCCAATGTAATTCTTTGACCGAAAGATTCTTTCATAAATACAGAAATCTCTGCATTTTGCAGATAGTTTTGATTGTATTCATTTTCTAGCGCTTGTTCTAATTCAGGTAGTGTTCTACCTGCTGCCATCACTGCACCAATAAGGGGTAGAGATATTTGGCCGTTGGCTTCAACCGTTACAGTTCTATCCAAGTCATTGACCTGAAATACATCCACTTCAAGAATGTCGTTTATAGAAATTTTTTGTGGAGTGCCATCGATCACATTTTCGGGTGGTGCTAGATTTTCAACAATTGTTAAATCCCCATCAGTGGTGCCTATTTTGGTCCCACTTGCAGATGAGTTGGTTGAACTGCTTGTTAAATTATTGGAACTCAAACGTGTTCCATTACAGCCTGAGATAAGCACCATGCTGCACAGACATAATAATAGAATCATTTTATTTATAACGCGACTATTCATCCCGCAAACCAATTGGTCGCTAATCCTCGTCATGTTTTCTCCGCTTTGTAATTCCCGCAAATCACCAAAGGCGACATTACTGACTTTTAACCTTTAAGTCGATCTATCACTGACCTAAATACTGATTTTTGTGTCTTTTTTATGGATTTTGTTCGTTTTTTAGCCGGAAGATCTTGATTCTTCAAAATCAACAGGGGGTTGTCTAGCGTTAATCTTCGCGCCGTTTCGTCATCGCAAAATTTTGCAATGTAATCTCTTGCGCCAGACATTTTTGGAGGGCGATGTTTTGGGTCGTGTGCATCGCTGGCTATAATGTCTACGCGGCCTTCCGCTAGAAACTTATCTGACCAATATTTAGCGCGTTCTCCAAAACGACCTGTGATCGAGCCTGCTGTTAATTGTACCGCTACGCCCATTTCGTCCATTTTGACCATGACGTCGTAGTGATTTTCAATCCAAGTTAGGCGCTCTGGGTGTGTTAAAACTGGAATGTAGCCTGCCTGCATGACTTGCTCGCAAAATCGATCGATATTTGGCGGCAAGATGTGATGAGGGGGCTCAAAAAGAAAATATTTAGTACCATATAATGTAGGCGCGCTTTTGTTTTGCAGGCGCTCTAGGACATTTGGATTTATGTGTATGTCAGCACCCATTACCAATTTTAGATCAATGTTTTCTTCTTTTAGGCGGCGTCTAAGCGCATTTATTGATGATTGAATGATTTTGTCGTTATTGTCATAGGTTGGCGGCCTAATATGGGGCGTGCATGCAATTATTTTAGTGCCATCATTTACTGCAATTCTAGCCATTTCGAGCGAAATATCAATGCTTTTTGCACCATCGTCGATTTGCGGAAGTATATGGCTATGAAGATCTATCATTAGATGCCGTATTAATCTCACGAATTAATTTTTACATAATAAAAAAAAAGCCGAGGGCATACGACCCTCGGCTCTTAAACGTTAAAAATAAGCTGTTATTTACTTGCAGAATCGCTGTCACCACTAAAGACGAAATACGCTGCTGCGCCTGCACCAGCAAGTAGTAACAGACCTAGGCCAGCGTTACCGCCAGCTGCAGAAGCTGCAACTGTCGTATTTACAGGAATTGGAGCAACTTGTGTCTTAGAAACAACAACACAAAGCTCTGAGCTTGAATTTGATTTTCCGACTGAAAGAAGCGTGTTTCCACCAAGGTCATATTGACAAGATTGACCAACTGTAACGCTTGCATTTGCGCCAACTGCTGTAACAACCTGTGAGCCAACTTGAAGTTGAGCACCTTGTGTTGCAACTGATGTGCCGCCAGCACCACTATATTCAACGTAACCGCCGAAGCTTGTGATTGAACCAACAATGCCTGATGCAGCTGGTTGTGTGCGACATGTGCAGTCTGAGTATTCTTCAATAATATCCGCTGCGCTAGACAAGGCTGGCGTAAGTGAAGAAGCAACTACAGCCACTGCCAATAGTTTAGCAATTCCGCCCTTTAAATTTGTCATTCTTTTAAATCCTAATATTAATTCAATCATGAAATATTGAATTCGCCATATAGCGTATTTGAAATCATCGTGTTTTCATCATTACTAATTCTATAACTAGGGCTCAATAGTTAAGCAATAGTAAATTATCTTCCCATTGGCTGTTTCCTGCTTTTACATAAATATTATAAATTTATTTGCGCGTATGTTGCTTTATTGCAACTATAACTATCTGTTTGATTTGATTGCAGAACTAAGAATATCGGCAACAGATCAGTAATCATCTAGTGTCCGAAGTCTAAGTATACTTGAATTATTCAGTTCTAGCCTGTTCTGAAGGTAAATCAATCAAATGCGAGTGTTTTCAAGCATAAGTTGCGAATCAATTGTGTTTTCGGGGCATTATTTCTGGGTATGTGATTTGTTGTGTCTATACATTTACGAGACTTTTACGGGCGGCGTTGCATGCTAAATGACGTGTGATTAGGTGCATTAATCTAGAAATGTAGTCTTCGTGAAAAAATATTCTTAATTGATTATGCTTGAGAGACATTAGAAGCCAATTATTCAACTATATTAGGTATTAATTGCTATACAAATGAGCGCAAATTCTCTTTAAGTTCGTATAAGAAGCAGTGCATGCAAAATGCATCCACATGATCCGTTTTAATACGCAGTATTGTGTTTTAATAATAGGCAAGTTGATTGAGCGATATGGACGAACAAACTTTAACCCATCTTCAAAAGCTAGAAGCTGAAAGCATACATATTATGCGTGAAGTGGTAGCGGAAGCTGAAAACCCAGTAATGCTTTATTCTGTTGGTAAGGACAGCGCTGTGATGCTGCACCTCGCAATGAAGGCATTTTATCCGTCTAAGCCGCCTTTTCCGCTTTTACACGTAGATACGACTTGGAAATTTAGTGAGATGATCGAATTTCGCGATAAAATGGTCAAAGACTTAGGTCTAGAGCTTATCGTCCATATCAATGAAGAAGGCGTGGAAAAGGGCATTGGGCCATTTACGCATGGTTCTTCTGTTCATACCGATGTTATGAAAACCCAAGGCTTAAAGCAGGCGTTGAATAAATATAAATTTGACTGTGCTTTTGGTGGTGCGCGCCGTGATGAAGAAAAGTCTCGTGCTAAAGAGAGAATATTCTCTTTTAGATCTGCCGACCACCGCTGGGACCCCAAAAGTCAGCGTCCTGAATTATGGAAACTTTATAATACGCGCAAGGCGCAAGGTGAGAGCATTCGTGTGTTCCCAATCTCTAATTGGACTGAATTGGACATTTGGCAGTATATTCATTTGGAGAAGATTCCAATCGTTCCATTATACTATTCACAAAAACGTCCAGTTGTTGAACGCGATGGCGCATTGATAATGGTTGATGATGATCGCATGCCTTTAAAAGAGGGTGAAACACCGATGATGAAGAATGTTCGCTTTAGAACATTGGGTTGTTATCCACTAACGGGCGCTATTGAGAGTGAAGCAACCACGCTTCCTGAAATTATTCAAGAAATGCTTCTAACCAAGACTTCAGAAAGGCAGGGCCGCATGATCGACCACGATCAGTCCGCTTCGATGGAGAAGAAAAAGCAGGAGGGCTATTTTTAATGGCTCATAATGACGAATTAATCGCTAAAGATATTAATGCATATTTAAAAGCCCATGAAGAAAAAACGCTTTTGCGCTTTATCACATGTGGTAGTGTTGATGATGGCAAGTCGACGCTTATTGGGCGTATGCTATACGAATCTAAGATGATCTTTGAAGATCAACTTGCAGCAATTGAACAAGATTCTAAGAAGCTTGGGACGCAAGGCGATGATATCGACTTTGCTTTGCTTGTTGATGGTTTAGCATCTGAGCGAGAGCAGGGCATTACAATTGATGTTGCTTATCGTTTTTTCTCTACT
>NVRK02000113.1 GCA_002400845.2 Hyphomicrobiales bacterium | reverse complement strand
TCAATAAAAAAGGGCCGTCCCTAGAAGAGACGGCCCTAATATCATTCAATGCTGAATGAGAGGTATGTGTAAAGCATTCAATTCAAACTGCTCGTTAAGGACATAGTCCTTATGCGGAGCTTGGATCAATAATCAATTCACATCGCACGTTGAGGGCAAAGCCCGAAGCGCAAGATTTTGAATCAACTAAAATGCGTTTCTTACATCATGCCGCTAGTTTGCCTCGCTTGCGAGACAAACCAACTTTGATGATGGGCGTCTTTATGATTTCAAAATTGCCAAAGGCAATTTTTACATCATGCCGCCCATGCCGCCCATGCCGCCCATGTCAGGCATTCCGCCGCCAGCACCATCTTTAGAAGGCGCATCAGCAATCATAGCTTCAGTTGTTACAAGCAGGCCAGCAATAGATGCTGCGTCTTGTAATGCTGTACGAACAACTTTAACCGGATCAACAATACCCATAGCAATCATGTCGCCATATTCGCCAGTTTGTGCGTTGAAGCCGTAATTTGCTTTGTTAGCATCAATAATTTTGCCAACAATAATTGCAGCTTCTTCACCAGCATTCGTAACAATTTGACGTAAAGGCGATTGAAGTGCCGTACGAACAATATTGATACCAGCTTCTTGATCTGCATTTTCGCCTTTGCAATCGATGAAAAGAGAAGCGCGTAGAAGCGCAGTTCCGCCACCAGGTACAATACCTTCTTCAACAGCTGCACGTGTCGCATTCAAAGCATCGTCAACACGGTCTTTGCGTTCTTTAACTTCAACTTCAGTTGCGCCGCCAATACTAATAACAGCAACACCACCAGCAAGTTTAGCTAGGCGCTCTTGTAGTTTTTCTTTGTCGTAGTCAGAAGAAGTTTCTTCGATTTGAGATTTGATCTGATTTACACGACCAGTAATCTCTTTTTTCTTACCAGCGCCATCAACGATGGTTGTTTCTTCTTTAGAGATAGAAACAGTTTTAGCAGTACCAAGCATATCAAGAGTAACGTTCTCTAGTTTAATGCCTAGGTCTTCAGAGATAACCTGACCACCTGTAAGAATAGCAAGATCTTCAAGCATTGCTTTACGACGATCGCCAAAACCAGGAGCTTTAACAGCAGCAATTTTAAGGCCGCCACGTAGTTTGTTTACTACTAGAGTTGCAAGTGCTTCGCCTTCAACATCTTCTGCAATGATAAGCAGTGGACGTGAAGATTGAACAGCAGACTCAAGAAGAGGCAACATAGCTTGTAGGTTAGAAAGCTTAGATTCATGTAGAAGAATGTAAGGGTTTTCTAATTCAACAATCATTTTCTCTGGGTTCGTAACGAAGTAAGGAGAAAGGTAACCGCGATCGAACTGCATGCCTTCAACAACATCAAGCTCAGTTTCAGCAGTTTTAGCTTCTTCAACGGTGATAACACCTTCGTTGCCAACACGTTGCATAGCTTCAGCGATCATTTCGCCGATTTCTTTTTCGCCATTAGCAGAGATTGTACCAACTTGAGCAACTTCAGCAGAAGTTTTGATTTTCTTTGCCTTAGACCTAAGGTCTTTAACAACTTCAGTAACAGCCATGTCGATGCCGCGTTTAATGTCCATTGGGTTTAAGCCAACAGCCACTGCTTTTGCGCCTTCTCTAACAATCGCTTGTGCAAGCACAGTAGCAGTTGTTGTTCCGTCACCAGCAACATCATTGGTTTTAGAAGCAACTTCTTTAACCATTTGAGCGCCCATATTTTCAAACTTATCTTCAAGTTCGATCTCTTTAGCAACTGTAACACCATCTTTAGTAATGCGCGGAGCACCAAAAGATTTGTCGATAATTACGTTACGGCCTTTAGGACCAAGCGTAACTTTTACAGCATTTGCTAGAGTATCAACACCGCGTAACATTTTATCGCGGGCTTCTAGGCCAAATTTAACTTCTTTAGCAGCCATTATATTTTCCTTATCTGGATATCCACAATCAAACAATTAAAAGTTAGACAATGGATTTGTAAATACTTTTAGTAGAGCGAATTACTTTACTAAAATGAATGATTTTTGAGCGCAGCTTTAGCGATCGGCAGTTAGCCAGATCAGCTTAAATTAGCCAATGATGCCCATAATGTCGGATTCTTTCATAATCAACAGCTCTTCGCCGCCGATTTTAACTTCGGTACCAGACCATTTTCCGAATAGAATTGTATCACCAACAGACACGTCTAGTGGAACAAGCTTACCTGCTTCATCACGTGCACCTGATCCGATAGAAACAACTTCACCTTCAGAAGGTTTTTCTTGAACAGAATCTGGAAGAATAATGCCGCCAGCAGTTTTCTCTTCAGAATCTACGCGGCGAACCACAACACGATCGTGTAATGGGCGGAATTTAGTTTTAGCCATTGATATTTCCCAATGTTTTTAAACGAGATATCTACTTCAACATTGATGCAGATCTTTTTGCAATTAGCACTCTAGCTTCCAGAGTGCTAATTAGCTGATCTGATTTAGGGATGAGGCAGTGAAATGTCAAGGAAATGGCCTCAATAAAAGCAATTTTAGTGCAAAACAGGCGCGAAACTTTAGTGGCACATTGCCACTGAGCGAAGCGTTGACCACATTGAGCGAAGCGCTGAGCAAATTGAACAAACCACTGAACAAATAGTGTAAATGCAAAGCTTTCAGACACTTGACGCATCAATCATGCTCTGCGAAATAGCTTGGCATATATATGTTGTCGCTAATTTTTATTGTTGTAGCAAGCATATTAATTGTCGCATCTTCCTTTCAAGGGTTTATTTTTTTATGAAAACCAATGTCGAAACCAATGTCGAAGCCAATGCTGTAAGCAGGATTAAAGGTCTTAGTGATTTATCAAATCAGTACTCTTTAGTGCTTTGCGATGTTTGGGGTGTTTTACACAATGGCGTAAAAGCATATGAGGGCGCGATTGAAGCGCTTTCTGCTTTTCGCAAAAATGGTGGCACGGTGGTTATGGTCACGAATGCACCGCGCCCGCGTGGTCCTGTGTACGCACAGCTAAAACGCCTTGGCGTGCCAGAAGGTGTTTACGATGAAGTCGTAACATCAGGTGACGCGACCCAAGCCTTGATGCGCCAAGCACCCAAAAAGATGCATTTCATTGGCGTGTATGAAAAAGACAAAAATTTGTTCGAAGGTTTAGATATTGAATTGGTTGGCGAAGATGAGGCGCAGGCTATTATTTGTACTGGTCCATTTGACGAAGATAACGATATTGCTGCTGATTACATTCCAGTTTTGAAAAAATTTCGCAAAAGAAATCTGCCATTCATTTGTGCAAATCCCGACAAAGTGGTCGAAATTGGTGATCGCTTTATAATGTGCGGTGGCGCAATTGCAGATGAGTATGAAAAGCTTGGCGGTGAAACTTTAATTGCAGGCAAGCCTCATGCGCCGATTTATGAGCAAGCAATAAAAGAAGCGAGCAGTCTAACTGGCAAGACATTTGAAAAATCTGATATTTTGGCAATTGGAGATGGTATGCCAACAGACATTAAAGGCGCTCAAGATTTTGGTCTTGATGTCCTTTATATAAGCGCTGGAATTCATGCTGGCGAATATGGTGATGCCGATGAGCCAAACGATGGTCTATTGCAAAAGTTTCTAGTAAAGAATAATGCAAAACCTGTTGCTTATATTCCTCGGTTACAATGGTAATGGTTTAAAGTGATAATGGTTTAAAGCGGTAATTGATGACACAAGCACACGACACAAAATCAAAAGTATTTTTCGGCACCGCTAATGTTCCAAGTGAATATAAGGGCGGCGTTGTTGCGATAGGTAATTTTGATGGCGTCCATATAGGCCATACGCAATTGTTAGAAACAGCTTTAGAAAAAGCAAAACAATTGGGCGTGCCAGCATTGGTTCTAACCTTCGAGCCGCACCCGCGCACTTGGTTTAATTCTAAAAAACCTGTGTTTCGTCTTACGCAAGAAGATGTGAAATCTAAGGTTTTCATCGACATGGGGTTTGATGCTGTGGTTGTTGAAACATTTGATGCAGATTTTGCAGCCCAACTTCCGCAGACCTTTACAAATACACATCTTGTTAAAAATCTAAACGCGGCTCATGTTGTAACTGGTTATAATTTTCACTTTGGTAGAAACCGTGGCGGCACGCCTGAATTTTTAAAAGCCGAGGGCGAGCGATTGGGTTTTGGGGGTACGCAAATTGATGCTGTTACAAGTTCTAAAGGCCAGGAGGTGTCGTCCTCTGCCATTAGAACCTTTTTGCGTGATGGAAACATTGCAGAAGCGCAAAAAATATTAGGTCGCAAATGGCGTGTAAGTGGTGAAGTCGTCAAAGGTCAACAATTGGGCCGCACGTTAGGGTTTCCCACTGCAAATTTAAAGCTGCCTGAGAATATTGAATTACGTCACGGAATTTATGCTGTCTATGTAACAAGAGAAAATGGCGACGAATTAGAAGGCGTTGCTAGCTTTGGTCGTAGACCAACCTTTGATAATGGCGCACCAGTTTTAGAAACTTTCATTTTTGACTTCGATGAAGAAATCTATGGCGAGATAATTGCAATATCATTTGTTGACTGGATAAGAGAAGAATTAAAATTTGACGGTATTGAACCTCTAATTGAACAAATACACGACGATGTAGATCGCGCCAAAGCGATTTTAAAAGAAATATAAAAGAGAGCATAAACAGTGGGTCGAAATATACTAATTACTGGTGGAACAACTGGCATAGGCTATCAACTTGTAAGGCGCTTGGCACAGCATCATCAACTAATGGTCGTGGGTAGAGCACCCAATGAACAATTAATTGAGCTTGAGGGTTTAACGAATAATGTCATCATCGTAAAAACAGATTTTAACAATCCAGCTAAGGCTGCGATTGATATTGATAAAGCGATGAAAAAAGCAAAATGGGATATATTGAATAACGCCATCTTAAATGCTGGAACAGGTTTTGTTTGCGATCCTACTCAAGAAGAACCAGCAGCAATTCGCGAAACTTTAAATGTTAATCTTTTAGCCAATATTGCCATTTCTAGGATGCTTAAAAAACGCCTAATAGCTGGCAGAGGCAAAATAACATTCATTGGTTCAATGGCTCGCAAGGGTAAAGAAAACTTTGCCTCTTACGCAGCATCAAAGGCTGGACTGCATGGCTTAGCGCGTGCTTTGCATTGGGAATGGCGCGGTATAGTAGATGTGCAAATTTTACACCTTGGCCCAACCAAAACCCAAATGCACAAAAAAGCTGGCATGAAATTGGGCTTTAGTAGGCACTTTTTTACGTCCCCAGAAGGAATGGCGGCAATGATAGAAAAATCTATTCACAAGCGTCGGCTCTCTCATAATTTAACAGTTTTTCAAGACCTCGCAGGTTCAACCTTTTTGTCAAAGGGCCTTAAATAATGCCAGTATCAAATAAAGTATCAAATAAAGTATCAAATAAAGAATTAAACAATAAAAAGGCACTCATAACGGGCGGTTCAGCAGGGCTTGGAAAAGCACTGGTTGAGGAACTCTGCGAACAAGGTTGGACTGTAACCTCGCTAGATTTGAAAAAGCCAAAAGGCAAATTAGATTATACATTTCTAAAAACTGATTTGTCAGATCGTACTGTAATCGACCAATTGCCTGAAAAACTAATAGAACATGGCCCGTTTGATTTGGTAATCTTCAACGCTGGCATAAGCGCCACAGGTAAGTTTGAAGAAATGCCAATTTCAGCTTACGAAAAGCTTATGATCGTAAATGCAGAAGGGCCAATGGTTCTAGCTTCTCAATTCGCAAATAAAGGTCTAATGACCGCAAAAAGCAATATGGCATTCATATCGTCGCTTTCTCATTATACAGGCTATCCAGGCGCTGCAGTTTATGCCGCCACAAAAGATGCAATTGCGGTGTATGCAAAAAGCATAATTAAGCCGTTTTCCAATTTAGGGATTTCTGTTTCGTGTGCCTTTACGGGCCCTTTAAAAACAGAACATGCCGTTCGGCACAGCCCAAAAAATGCCTCTGATAAAGACAGAATGTTACCGCAAGAAGCTGCTAAATTGATTTTACCAGGCATTCTATCTGGTAAGAGTAAAGTATTTAACGGCTATAAAACAATGGCGATTGCATTTGCAGGCTGGCTAATGCCGCCAGTAGTTTCTTATATTCTACTCAAAACAGTTTATAATAAATTGGATAAAAATGTATTTTGAGACTGAATGTTCTTTATTCATTAATTGCTAACTGTTAAGCGTTTAACCATGAATATGATGTTTAAAAATAAATGCCACGTAAATGGCCACATAATTCGAATTATTGGCCCGACTTCTGATTAAGCAAAGCTTACAGGGGGTCGGGATTCTATACCTTTTAAAGAATTGAAAATAGACCTTTGGTCCCCGTAAAATAAGCGGGTTAAAAATGTGAAAAAAATGACAGATTCAAATAACACAGCAACGCAAGAAGGCCGCGACTGGTCTAAAACGCTGAACCTTCCCCAAACCGATTATCCAATGCGTGCTGGCTTGCCGAAAAAAGAGCCAGAACTGATCGCAAAATGGGACGAGATGGGGCTTTACAAGCGCCTGCGTGAAAATGCCAAAGGCCTGCCAAAATATGTTTTACATGATGGTCCTCCATACGCAAACGGAACTCTGCACATTGGCCATGCGCTCAATAAAATTTTAAAAGACATGATAAACCGTTCATTTCAGATGCGCGGATTTGATGCCAATTATGTGCCTGGTTGGGATTGCCACGGTCTTCCAATTGAATGGAAAATCGAAGAGCAATATCGTGCAAAGGGCAAAGATAAAAACGAAGTTCCTATCAACGAGTTTCGCCAAGAGTGTCGTGAGTTTGCTGATAAATGGATTGACATTCAAGCAGCAGAATTTCGCCGTCTAGGCATTGAGGGAGATTTTGAACGTCCATACAAAACAATGGATTTTAAATCAGAATCCATCATTGCTGGTGAATTGCTAAAATTTGCAAAATCAGGTCAATTGTATCGTGGTTCAAAACCAATCATGTGGTCGGTTGTTGAGCGCACAGCATTGGCAGAAGCTGAGATCGAATACGAAATCATCGAGAGCGATACGGTTTGGGTTAAGTTTCCAATCGTAACAGGGCCAGATTCATTAATCGGTTCTTCTGTTGTCATCTGGACAACAACACCATGGACCATGCCAGCAAACCGCTGTGTTTGTTATTCTGAAAAAGTGTCTTACGGCCTATTTGAAGTAACAGAAGCAGAAATGGAATTTGGGCCACAGTTGGGCGATAAATTCATCTTTGCTGATAGTTTAGCAAAAAGCTGTTCTGAAAAAGCAAAAGTAACTTTCAAGCGCGTAAGCGATGTTAAAGCTGACGACATGAAGGGCATGATCTTAGATCATCCGTTAAAAGGCATGGGTGTTGTTGATGGCTATCAATTTAAAGTACCAATGTTGCAGGGTGACCATGTAACAGATGAAGCAGGTACTGGCTTTGTGCATACAGCACCTGGTCATGGACGAGACGATTTTGAAAACTGGATTGCAAAGCGCGATGAAATTGAAGCATTGGGCATTGATTCTTCCATTCCATTTTGTGTGGCAGATGATGGATCATACACCGAAGATGCACCTGGTTTCCCAGATGTAAAAATCTACGATGACAAGGGTAAAAAAGGTAAGGCCAACCAAGCGGTTATCACTGCCCTTATTGGTCAAAATAACTTGTTTGCGCGTGGCCGTGTAAAACATGAATACCCACATTCTTGGCGTTCAAAAAAGCCGATCATCTTCCGCAACACACCGCAGTGGTTTGTGTATATGGATAAAGAAGGTGTTTTGGATGATGCCGTTGGGCCTAATGGTACAACGCTTCGTCAAGTGTCATTGGCTGCAATTGATGAAACACGCTTTGTGCCAGCTTCTGGTCAAAACCGTCTTCGCGCAATGATCGAACAACGTCCAGACTGGGTGTTATCGCGTCAACGTGCTTGGGGCGTTCCAATTGCCGTATTCCGTAATGAGGAAACGGGTGAAGTTATTCCATCAAATGAGTTTGAAAAATCAGATGAATTAATCTCGCGCATTAAAGACGCTTTTGTAAAAGAAGGCGCAGATGCTTGGTTTGCAGATGGCGCTAAAGAACGCTTCTTAGATGGCTTGATAGAAGATCAAGGCCCGTGGATACAAGTTCGTGATATTCTTGATGTTTGGTTTGATTCTGGTTCTACACACGCATTTCATTTGGAAGAACGTGAAGACCTAAAATGGCCTGCTGATTTATACCTTGAAGGTACAGATCAACACCGTGGCTGGTTCCATTCTTCATTGCTAGAAAGTTGTGGCACACGAGGCCGCGCACCATACGATGCTGTGCTAACGCATGGTTTCGTAATGAGCGAAGATGGTCGAAAAATGTCTAAATCTTTGGGCAATGTTGTAACCCCGCAAGAAATTATTAAACAATCTGGCGCTGATATTTTGCGCCTTTGGGTAGCTTCATCTGACTATGCTGAAGACCTGCGCATTGGGCCAGAAATCCTAAAAACATCTGTCGATGCATACCGCAAATTGCGCAATACCTTGCGCTGGATGCTGGGTTCATTAGCGCATTATGATGGTGAAGAAATAGCATTTGCAGACATGCCTGAGTTAGAGCGACTAATGTTGCACCGCTTGGCGGAATTGGATGAAGTGGTTCAAAAAGGCTACGATAATTTTGATTTCAAACGTGTGTTCGCTCAATTGTTTAACTTTATGACAGTTGAACTTTCAGCCTTTTATTTCGACGTCCGAAAAGATGCACTTTATTGCGAAGCGCCATCTAGTGCTAAACGCAAAGCTTCATTACAAGTTGTTTCTATTCTATTTGACTATCTGGTTAAATGGATGGCACCCATCATGCCATTTACAATGGAAGAAACTTGGTTGATGCGTCACCCAGAAGCTGTGTCAGTTCATTTAGAACAATTCTCTAAACCTGCCCCAGAGTGGAAAGACGATGCTTTGGCTGCAAAATGGCAAAAAATTCGCCGTGTTCGCCGCGTTGTAACTGGCGCACTAGAAATTGAACGCCGTGAAAAGCGCATTGGTTCTTCACTGGAATCTGCTCCAGTCGTTTATGTAAATGATCCTGATTTGCTAAACGCAATAAAGGGACAAGATTTTGCAGAAATCTGCATCACCAGTGATATTTCAATTGTAACAGATGCACCATCAAGCGGCAGTTTCACACTGGCCGACATTAAAGGTGTTGGCGTTGTGCATAATGCCGCCGCTGGTAAAAAATGTGCACGTTCATGGCGCATATTACCAGAAGTTGGAACAGACCCAGATTATCCTGAGCTTTCATTACGCGATGCAAATGCTATTCGTGAGATAGACGCCGCTTAAGAAGTTGATTTCATAAATTAAAAGGCCGGTAGTTTAATAAATTACTGGCCTTTTTTGTGCGTTAACCAAGATTATCGACGGTACGCTCAACAATTGTTAACAGATTGCTAAAATTGGTGAATTGAGTTATTTTGCCCTTTAGATTAGACAGAAAATCGCCTCATTTTATATTTATGAGGGTGTAAATGTTTCAAGATGCCCAATTTTTGTTGGTATGATTTTTGAAAATTCTGGTTGATTGCCGTAAAGTTTAGAGTTCAAGGTATGCTCAGGGAATATAAAGTGTCTAATAATATTTTTAGCAAAAAGAAAAATTCCAAATCTCTTATCATTGCCTCTGCAATGGCGGTTGCTGTTTTACTTTCTGGCTGCACTGGTGGCACAACTTATGGCACGGGTGTTGGGCAAGAAAAACAAACCTTAAACGACATCACTGAGATGCTTACGTTTAAGAAAAAGCGCAAAGTGATTGATTATAGCGCGCGCCCAGATTTAATCATTCCCAATCAAAAGCTGTTGGTAGCGCCTGTTGATGAAGTAGCAACGGCTTCAAACTCGCAGTGGCCAGAATCGCCAGAACAAAGAATTGCCCGCATCAGAGCTGCTGCCGAAGAAGCAAAAGCAACTAATAAATCAAGAATAGAATTTGCTAAGTCGAATAAACAATATCTGTCGAATAAACAAAAAGCATATGCCAACGATGCAGCTCCCATTGGACAAGGTGTTCCAAATTATAGCTGTGACCCAGATGGATTGGTAATGCGCCAATGTACGTCAGATGAAATCAGTCGTGCGGTTCAAGCTCAAAGAAAGCAAAAGAAAGAGGGCTTTTTAACGAAGCGCCGTTATTTGACAGAGCCACCAACCGCTTATTTGAAACCAGCTGGTACAGCGGTTGTTGGCGATGAGGGTTTCTCTGAAAGAGAATTAGCAGCGATTGAAAAGCAGAAGAAACTTGATGCGTTAGAGGAAGAACGCAGAAGCCGCTAATGATAGGCCAAGTGCTAGTCTCTTATTAAGCTACTCACTTCGTTTTTGTTTGAAAAAATCGCTTAACAATTTTCCAGCCTCAACATCACTTAATCCAGAATATACTTCGGGCGCATGATGGCATGTTTTGTTGTTGTAAAAATTGACACCATTTTCTACGCCGCCGCTTTTTACATCGCTGGCGCCAAAATATAGTCTTTTGATACGTGCAAACGATATTGCCGCCGCACACATAGGGCATGGTTCAAGCGTTACATATAAATCGCAATCCGTTAGGCGTTCATTCTCTAAAATTTGTGCCGCTTGGCGAATGACTAAAATTTCGGCGTGTGCAGTTGGGTCTTTTAGTTCTAGCGTTCTGTTTCCGTCTGCAAAAATTATTTTTCCATTTTTCACAAGCACAGCCCCCACGGGAACTTCGCCACGTTTAGCTGCTAATTTTGCTTCTTTTAATGCGCGTTCCATAAACAGCGACATAGTTACTTCCAATTATAAGGTTGATTTTAAGTGTTCAATTTTAGATAATTGTCTCTCGCATGTTTTCTAGTTAGCTGATAGTAAGGCCTCATGCAAAATAACAAATCAAATAATAAAAAAGCTTCAAGTAAGCAAGATACTCAAAAAAGTGATGATAAAACCACTGTTTCGACCACGCCGAAAAAAGAAGTTAAACTAGAACGCATTGCTAAACGTATGGCAAGAGCGGGTCTTTGTTCTCGCCGCGTTGCAGAAACGTGGATTGCCGATGGTCGCGTTGTGCTTAATGGCAAGGTGTTAGACACACCCGCAATTACGGTTGGCGATAAAGATAAAATTGTAGTCGATGGCAAAGTATTGCAAGGCAAAGAGCGCACAAGATTGTGGCTTTATCACAAGCCTTCAGGTCTTGTAACCACAGACCGTGACCCAGAAGGGCGCAAAACAGTATTTGAGGCACTGCCAGAAAGCTTGCCAAGAGTATTGTCGGTTGGTCGATTGGACATCAACACAGAAGGCTTGCTTTTACTCACCAATGATGGCGGCTTATCGCGCATGTTAGAGCTTCCAAAAACAGGCTGGCTTCGCAAATACCGTGTGCGTGCGCATGGTTTCGTTACGCAAGACCAGCTGGATACCTTAAAAGATGGTATCGCTGTTGACGGTGTCTTATATGGGCCGATTGAAGCAACGATTGATCGTGAACAAGGCAGCAATGTTTGGCTTAACATTCAGTTCCGTGAAGGTAAAAATCGCGAAGTTAAAGAAGTACTTGGCTCATTGGGCTTAGCCGTAAACCGTTTGATTAGAATTTCTTACGGGCCATTTCAATTGGGCGATTTACCCACTGGCACAGTGCGTGAAATTAGAGGGCGCATGTTGCGTGACCAATTGGGTGAAAAACTGATTGAACAATCGGGTGCAGATTTTGATGCGCCAATTATAACCCAAGCAGAAGATATTCCGCGCACTGAAAAAGAAGCCGCTGCCAATAAAAAAGCAGGTGAAAATAAGCGCCGCCCACATCGCGAAAAGACTGCTGCTGGTCAAGTAGCTTCCGACACGCTTTCAAGACTATCTACAAAATCTGGCCGCGATGGTGATGGCCGTGATGATCGCACAGGCGGAAGAGGCGGAAAAAGTGGCAAAGGCAGTCGCAGTGGTCGTGGCGGCAGAGGTGGCAGTGCTAGTCGCGGTAGAAGTGGTGGCAACAGAACAGGCAGCAAAAGATCAAGTGGTAAATAATGCGGATCGTTGGCGGTAACTTTAAGGGCAGACGTTTGTCTACTCCAACAAGCGACCGCATACGCCCAACGACAGACAGAACCCGCGAAAGCCTGTTTAATATATTGTCTCATAAAATAGAGTTTGAAGATGCACGTGTAATTGACCTTTTTGCAGGTACGGGCGCGCTTGGACTTGAGGCTGTATCACGCGGTGCTAAATATGCTTTGTTCGTTGAAGAAAGTGCCGAAGGACGCGGGTTGTTACGCACTAATATAGAGACTTTTGGTCTGCAAGGCGCTAGCAAAGTTTGGCGTCGTGATGCCACAAAATTAGGCCCGATAGGTCAAATGTCAAAATTTGATATCGCCTTTATGGACCCACCTTATGGCAAAGGTTTGGGCGAGGGTGCTTTAGAAGCACTTCGTACAGGCGATTGGCTAACAGATGATGCCACCATTATTGTTGAAGAATGCAAAGGCAATTTACCTCAAAATCCGCATGGCTTTGAGTTGTTGGATCAGCGCAGTTTTGGCGAAACAGAAATTGGCATTTTTACTTTAGCCAATTAAGCAGCTTCTCTATTTTACGTTCAGATAAGATTTACAATCCAGCGCCCCGACCAGAGGTAAATGGTGAGTTTGCAAGGGCTGGTGTGTGAACAAGAATGCCTTCTTTTTCTGCCTTTTTTGGCAATGTTTTTAATGTTCTAAAACATACAATGATTGCGATAAATCCAAACAATGCTCCGCCTAAGCTCCAGCCAGCCATAACGCCAGCGGGTCCCCAAGCTTTACCAAACCAAACAAAGGGTACAATGCCAAGTGTTGCGCGGCCCCAATTAAAGGTGGTTGATAAAATTGGATTTCCCAAATTGTTAAAGGCTGCATTTGCAACAAATAAGACACCAGTTAAACTGAACAGACCTGCGATATAAGTACAAAAGGTTCGGATTAATTCTTCGCTGTCCCCTGACGCACCAAATGCATCCACAATAAAGCCTTGGCTAACAGCCAATAATGCCCACATCAATATGACATATACTGAAATGAATTTTAAACTGTCCCACATGGTTTGTGAAACACGGTCAATTAATCCAGCGCCATAATTTTGTGCAAGGATTGGACCGACCGCGCCAGATAATGAAAATGTTGCGGCAAATGCTAACGGTATAATTCGCCCAATAATTGCCCAACCTGCAACCGCATCATCACCAAATTCGGCAATGGATCTTGTTACATATGCATTGCCAATTGGCGTTGCTATTTGGGTTAGCAATGAGGGAATGCCTATTATCAAGAATGGTTTTAAAACCTTCACGATTTCACGAGGTCGTGGAACCGCCAGCATGTTATGTACAATCAAAGTACCGTGTAATCCAACTATCACAAACAATACTCGAACGATGACGATGGAAATTGCTGCTCCTTGAATACCAAGGTCCATTTGAAAAATTAAGATTGGATCAATAATAGCCGCCGCAATACCAGAAGAAAGCGTCACATACATGGCGCGTTTGGCGTCTCCCTTGGCGCGTAACAATCCAGCGGTACACATGCCAAATCCAAGTAAAGGAACAGATGGCACAGCAATCCACATATAGTCATATGCAATTTTTCGTGTCTCACCCGTTGCGCCGATCAATCCTAGCATGGCGTCCATATTTGCCAAAATTGCAACGGTTACTAAACATGCCGCTATGAACACAAATATCAAAGATGCCGTGGCTTCTTTTCGAGCGAGTTCCATATCGCCCTTGCCAATGGCTTTGGCAGTAATGGCAGTCGCGGCAATGGTGAAGCCAATGCAAACCGAAACTGCAAAAAACATAATCGTTGAAGCATATCCAACGGCTGCCGCAAGCGCTTGTTCTCCTAATAGTGAAATGTAAAATAAGTTTGCAATATCAACCATAAAAATGGCGATCATACCAACGGCACCCGTTGCTGCCATATTAATAACATGGCGCATGGTTGAGCCTTTTGTGAATTTAGCTTCCATAGGCTTTTTAGATGCGTCAACCATAGTGTATTAGCTTTCAAATATCGTGTTTAGATCGGCAAAGCCCTTAAATTCTAAGGCATTGCCAGAAGGGTCATATAAGAAAAAAGTGCCTTGCTCTCCGCTCTGTCCTTCAAATCTAACATGTGGCTCAATCACCCAATCAATAGTATGGTCTTCATCTAAGGACTTTGCCAGAGCTTTCCATTCATCCATCTGCAATATAACCCCAAAATGCGGCATTGGCACTTGCTTGCCGTCTACATTGCCGCCAGATTGAACTCTTGCGACTTTATTTGGGTTGATATGCGCAGAAAGTTGATGGCCAAAAAGACTGAAGTCTACCCAAGTCTTCGACTTTCTACCAATTTTAGCGCTTAATATTTCAGTGTAAAAAGCCTCTGTTTCAGCAAGGTCATTTACATAAAATGCATAGTGAAATGGCGAGATTTTCTGTGACTTTTCATTATTTTTATTATCTTGTGTCATTTAATAATCCCATGACAGTATGACGACAGCTATTGTTATTATATGGGATGTAAATCACAAAGGTCGAGTAGAAGTTTTGAAAATTGTGAAGGATCGTATGGCCAAACACTGTTTCAAATAATTTTCTATACAATATAAGGCGAACCTTTTCCTTGAAGGTGAAACACGAACACTTTAAGTGTGTTTCAAACTGGAAGCGATGATGATTGATTTAAAAAAACTAGAAGAAAATGCTGGCGTTCTAATGCAAGCCGCTATGAAAGCTGGCGCAGATGCCTGTGATGTCGTCGTGGCACATGGGCAATCATTGTCTGTTAGTGTCCGTGATAACGAAGTTGAAAACACAAACCGCTCTGAAGGCGACGAGTTTTCACTGCGTGTTCTTATTGGTTCAAAAGTAGCCTCTGTTGCCTCTAATCAAATTTCAGATGTTTCTGCGCTTGCAGAACGTGCTGTGGCAATGGCAAAGGTTTCACCGCAAGATCCATTTCAAGCATTGGCAGAGCCAGATCAATTAGCAAAAAACTTTCCAGAAATTGAATTGTTCGATGAAACAATTCCAAATGCAGATGCGCTAACCAAACGCGCATTAGAAACTGAAAAAGCTGGACTTGGCGTTAAAGGCATCACCAAATCTATGGGCGCTTCGGCTGGATGGGGCACCAGTGGATTTGTGCTTGCAACGTCAAACGGTTTTTCGGGCAGTTATTTACGTTCTGGTTTTTCTGTCTCCACTGCCATGTTGTGTGGCGAGGGCGAAAAAATGGAGCGTGACTACGATTTTTCTAGCGCAGTGTTTCAAGAAGACTTGCGTGCCTCAAAAGACATTGGTCAAAGAGCAGGCGCGCGCGCCATGCGCAAATTGGGTCCAAAGCAAATTGACAGTGGTAATTTACCTGTAATCTTCGATAGGCGTATTTCGAGCGAAATGCTTGGTGCACTATTGGGCTCGATTAATGGCACATCGGTTGTGCGTAAAACTAGCTTTTTGCGAGACCAAATGAAGGACCAAGTAATGCATAAAGGCATTACGATCCAAGATGACCCACGCATTCAACGCGGCGCTGGTTCTAGATTGTTTGATGGCGAGGGCTTGGCTTGCGAAAAAATGACCTTGATAGAAAATGGTATTCTTAACACCTGGCTTTTAGATGGCGCATCAGCAAGAGAGTTAGGCCTAAAAATGAACGGCAGGGGCGCACGCAGTGGCTCTGGCACATCACCAACCTCTACCAATGCGTATATGAAAGCTGGCGAAAAATCACTGGATACTATGATCGCAGAAATGGGAACAGGGCTTTATATTACAGAAACAATTGGCCATGGTCTAAACATGGTAACGGGTGATTATTCTAAAGGTGTGGCTGGTTATTGGGTGGAAAATGGAGCGCTTCAATATCCAGTTGCTGAAATTACAATTGCTGGAAATTTAAAAGAGATGTTCTTAAACATGTATCCAGCAAACGACTTGATATTTGAAGGCTCAACAAACGCTCCCTCACTATTAATAGAGGGAATGACCATTGGCGGAAAATAAAAATTTATCCCAAAAAACTCGGGCAACACAATTGTTAGCAGATATTGAACTGCTGAATAAAGTTGCAAAAGAGGCTGGCAAAATTGCGCTTTCATTCTTTAATTCTAAGAATCAAATTTGGGAAAAATCAGGCGGTTCGCCAGTATCGCAAGCAGATTTTGCTGTAGACAAATATTTACGCGAAACGCTTTTAGAAGAGCGGCCTCAATATGGTTGGTTATCAGAAGAAACCGAAGATGATAAAGATGCTCGTCTGAGCAAAGATATAATCTTTGTCGTTGATCCAATTGATGGCACAAGAGGCTTCTTAGAAGGCAGCGATCAATGGTGCGTTTCAATTGGTATTGTCGAAAATAATCTACCGATTGCAGGCATATTAGAATGCCCTGTTTTAAAGGAAACATACATCGCTACAAAAAATGGCGGCTCTTTTTTAAATGGCAAAAAGCTTATTCTTCCTTCGCACAACACAGATAGCAAAGTTGAATCTGTTACTGGCTCAAGAATACTCAATGCAGAATTGGTAGAAAATTACAAAGACCAATTAACAGTAGCGCCATATGTCCCTTCATTGGCTTATAGAATTGCGATGGTCGCTGCCAATCAAGTGGATGCTGGCGTTGCACGCGGTGGTGCAAAAGACTGGGACTTAGCCGCCGCTGATCTAATTTTATCTGAGGCAGGTGGCATTTTAACTGACCTTGAAGGTGAAATACGGTATTATAACAAACAATCTACAGGCGGGGGCCCACTGGTCGCGGCAAGTAAAGTTAGGCATAAAACGATTCTAGCTCTTGCGAAGAGCGAAGGTTTTCTTCAATAAGAACTCAGATTTAAAAATTAAAATCTCAAACAACAATGGAGCTTAACATGAGCGCTAAAGAAAAAGATGGACAGCTATTACATTTCGTATTTGGTGGTGAATTAGATGATTTGAAGAAAGCGTCATTTCGCGACTTAGCAAAAATGGATATGGTGGGCTTATATCCAGACTATGAGAGTGCGCATGTTGCTTGGAAAGCAAAAGCACAGCAAACTGTAGATAATGCTCATATGCGTTATTTCATTGTTCATTTGCACCGTATTCTTGATCCAGATGGCGACGGACTTTTAGGTTAGTCGTTTTTACTTATGCGTTTAGTGAGCAGATAAATTTTGAGTGATAACCCAAAAAATAAAACAAACACCAAACGGCGTACTCCTAAATGGATACGCCGTCCTGGTAGGTTCTTGTCTGAAAATAAAGTGTTTGCATGGGGCGCGGCAAAACTTGCTATTGGTTTCCTTTGGTTTGTTTACAAAACCAACTCTTGGCAAGTTGAACCAAGCAATGCTTTGGAAAAAGTGCAAGAAGAATTGCCGGTGATTGCAGCTGTTTGGCATGGCCAGCATGTCTTATTACCTGCCATTCCTATGGGGTTAAAAGCCAGCGTAATGATTTCGCGCAGTTTAGATGGCGAAATTACTGCGCGTGTTGCAGAAGCCTATGGCAATAAAACCATAAGAGCATCTGGTGGACGCGATTCTCGTCATACTTTGCGTAAAGGAGCCCTAAAGGGTTTCCTCGAAATGTTAAGAGCATTGCGTGATGGGCAAAATGTTATGCAAACGGCTGATATTCCCAAGGGAACGCCAAGACGGGCAGGGCCAGGTATTGTTGCATTGGCTCAAAAGTCAGGCCGCCCAATTGTGCCATTGGCAGTTGCGTCCTCTAAAAGGTGGCAATTGCCAAAATCTTGGGACTTAACAACAATAAATAAGCCTTTTGGAAAATCTGCCATTGTCATTGGTGAGCCTATCTGGGTGAAAAGCGATGCAAATCAAAAAGAGCTTGAAGAAGCGCGGTTACAAGTACAATCCTCATTGGATGAAATAACATTGCGCGCATATGAGCTAACAGGGTGTCCTGAGAAACGATAAATTTCTTTATCTTGTTTGTCTCTGATAGCAATGATAATGCACATCTATAGTTCAGTAGGGTTTTGAGTAAATTAGATTATGAGTAAACTTGTATCAAAAATCACGTTAGGCGCGTATAGATTATTTGGATCTGCAATATATCCATTTATGGGGCCTTTTTTGCATTTACGTGCAAAACGCGGCAAGGAAGAACGCCGTCGCCGTTATGAGCGTTATGGTTATTCCAGCGAAGAAAAACCAGAAGGTCCATTAGTTTGGTTTCATGCGGCCAGTGTTGGTGAAGCCATGGCTGTGCTGGCTTTGGTCGAGCGTGTTCATGCGCTTGGCATACATGCTGTATTAACAACTGGCACGGTTACATCTGCTGAATTGGTTCGCGAGCGGTTGCCAAAAACTGCTTTTCATCAATATGTTCCCTTAGATTTAAAACCTGCTGTTACTAGGTTCTTAAATCACTGGAAGCCAGATTTGGCCGTTTTTACAGAATCTGAAATTTGGCCAACGACTGTTCAAAAACTAAAAGAAGAAAATATCCCGCAAGTTTTAGTGAATGCGCGCATGTCTGATAGGTCGTTTAAACGCTGGCAGACAGCCTCAAATGTTGCAGAAGAATTGTTTGATTGTTTTTCGCATGTTGCCGCACAATCAGAAACTGATGCGCAAAGGTTTAGAAAACTAGGTGCAAGACCAGTAACGTGCACTGGTAATTTGAAAGTGGATACTAAAAGCCTGCCAGTAAATGATGCAGACTTAGCACACTTGGTCAAACAATGTGTTGGGCGTCCTACATGGGTTGCTGCTAGTACCCATAAGGGTGAAGAAGAGATTATTCTTAAAACCCATAAAGAATTAAAAAAAGAATTTCCAACATTGCTAACGGTGCTGGTGCCAAGACACCCAGATCGTCGTGATGAGATTGGTCATTTAATAAAACAGTCTAAGCTTAAATATAGTCAGCGTAGTAAAGGTGAAATTATTGCTCCTGACTGCGATATATATTTAGGCGATACAATTGGCGAAATGGGGCTTTACATTCGCATGGCTCCAATTATTTTCATGGGGCGTAGTCTAAGTGTTTTTGGCGGACAAAATGCACTAGAACCAGCCGCAATTGGCGCTGCAATTATATCTGGAAATAACATCACCAATTTTCGCGATGTGTATAAGAACCTACTAAAAAATAATGGCGTTCGTCTTGTCAAAAATGGTGAGATGCTTAGGTCCAATCTTTCATTCTTGCTGAAGAACCCTGCAGAATGTGCAAAAATGATAATTGGTGGTAAAAAGACAGTAGATGAAATGAGTGGGGCATTGGAAAATACAATTGAAGTGCTAGACAGTTATGTCTTTCCGCTTACTATTAAAAGTAAGCTTGAGGAAATTAACAAAAGTAACAAAAAATAAAACGATAACGAACGGTAAGAACATAGCAAAATATTATGGCAGCTAACGAAACCCCCCCTTTTTGGTTCGATAAACCCAGTTTGCAATCGTGGTTGCTTTGGCCATTTTCGTATTTATACAATCGTGGCGCCACGTTCAAAATGTTATCTACTTCGTCTTCCAAAGTTGATGTTCCTGTATTGTGCATTGGTAATTTTGTAGCCGGTGGCGGTGGCAAAACGCCAACTGCTTTAGCCTTTGCAAAATCATTAAAGGCGCGTGGATTTAAGCCAGGGTTCTTATCGCGTGGATATGGCGGACGGGTTAATGTTCCCACCCTTGTAGATACAAAAAAATTCAACGCGCTTGATGTTGGTGACGAACCACTATTGTTAGCCCAAGTCGCCAAAACCGTAGTTTCTGCAGACCGTGTTGCGGGCGCGAAGCTTTTAATTAAAAACGGCTGTAACTTCATTGTAATGGATGACGGGTTTCAAAATCCAAGTTTAAATAAAGATTTTTGTCTTGTGGTTGTAGATTCGCGCCGTGGCATTGGCAATGGTTTTACCATTCCAGCTGGCCCATTACGGGCAGGTATAGAAACGCAAATTACAAAAACCGATGCAGTGTTAATTGTTGGTGACGACAATGGTGCTGACGAAATAATAAGGAAAACAGCGCGCAGCGGAAGACCAGTTTATCATTCTAAATTGGTGATGGAAAAACCAAGCCAGTGGAGAAATAAATCTCTTATTGCTTTTGCTGGTATTGCAGATCCTGAAAAGTTTTTTGAGAGTTTGCGCAAACAGGGTGCTAAACTTGAACTCATCAGACCTTTTGGCGACCATCATTATTTTCACAAAGATGAAATTTTAGAAATGCTAGATCGCGCAAAGCACCTTAAGGCCGAGCTTGTAACAACGGCTAAAGATTACGTGCGTTTCTTAGGCATGGGTGAATTGCATGAGAGTTTTGCAAAACAATTATTTATTGTTCATGTGGAACTTAAATTTGAAGATAAAAATGCAATAAATGTTATAATTGATAAAACGATAGCACAATTCGAACGGCGCAATATTTAAACCAAAATTGAATAATTATTTACTGGCTTCAAGCTCAGCTTTTAGGGATGCATCGACATCAACATAAGCTTCTTGGCGCGCAACGCTCCAATATTTTAAATCATCAATTGCAATGTGTTCGCCAGTTACTGCACAACGCACAAATGAACCAGCTGATTCAACTTCATAATCTGCATCTAAGTATAATACTTTTGCCTCCGCAGAGGTGTTTGTAAAATCAGAGTTCATTTTTAAAAATCCATTTTTAAGCAGTTCGGATTGTAATTACGCTAGGTCTATATCCAACCCTTAATTGGTGCAATATATTTTTTCTCTAACGACCAAACAAGCGTTCAATATCTTTAAGACCAAGTTCTATATAGGTAGGTCTGCCGTGATTACATTGACCAGCATTTGGTGTTGTTTCCATCTGACGCAATAATGCGTTCATCTCATCTGGTTTTAGCAACCTGCCCGAACGTACGCTGCCATGACATGCCATTGTTGCGGCTACATATTCTAGTCGATCTTTTAATATGTCACTTGTACCCCATTCGGCCAATTCATCACTTAAATCTGCAATCAGTTTTTGAACGTTTACTTCGCCAAGCATGGCAGGGGTTTCTCGAACTGCAATCGCGCCCGGTCCAAATTTTTCAAGTTGAAGCCCAAGCTTTGCCAAACTTGTCGCGGCATCTTCCAGCCGATTTACATCTTCTTCGGGTAGATCAATAATTTCTGGAATAAGAAGTATTTGAGAAGGTATGCCATTTGCCATTCCTTTTTTCAAAGCTTCATAGACAATACGTTCATGAGCCGCATGGGCGTCTACAATTATCAAACCATTTTTGGTTTGCGATACAATATAGTTCTCATGCAACTGGGCACGCGCGGCCCCCAAAGGATATTCGCTAAAAACTTCTTCGTCTGTAATTTCTTGCCCATTTGCTAACGGTGCATTGCCAGAAGGTGCAAAGTCAGAAAATCCACTTTGTGTTTCTTTAAAACCGTTATTAGAAAATGTCTTTCCAGAAGTTGGTTGGTTCCAATCTCTTGCAAAATCGCCATTTGCGTTAGGTGTATTTTCGTGAAAGTTTTGTGGCGCATATGTATTGCCAGTTGGAGTGCCAGAATTTGGGCTATACCCTTCTTTAAAAGCAGACGCCATATGAGTGCCTCCTTCGCTAGATGATCTATGGCCGGCCTCTAAAACAGCACGTTTAATTGCACCAACCACTAAACCGCGCACCAAGGCAGAATCCCTAAAGCGAACATCAGCCTTTGCTGGGTGTACATTGACGTCAACTTCTTGTGGATCAATATCTATAAACAAGCACAAAACAGGGTGGCGACCACGCGGTAAGAAATCTGAATACGCGCCGCGCACAGCACCAAGTAAGGATTTATCTTTGACGGGTCTACCGTTTACAAAAAAGAATTGTAGTAGAGCATTGCCACGATTAAATGTAGGCAGACCTGCAAGTCCTTGCAAGCGAACACGCTCATTTCCCTCGCCTCTTACTGCATCAATTTGCAAAGCATTTTCTACAAAGTCATGCCCCAGTATTTGACCAATACGCGTTACCTGATCGCAAGCAGCATATTCCAATGCGCTTCTATCCGCACCAGACATACTCATATGCACATGCGGAAACGCCAATGCCATACGCTTGAATACGTCTGTGATGGCAGAGGTTTCTGCGCGGTCTGATTTCATAAATTTCAATCGCGCTGGCACTCTTGAAAAAATGTTAGAGACTTCAACAACTGTGCCTTCAGATAAAGCCGCAGGTTTGGGAGGTGTGATTGTGCTATTATCAACACAAATAGACCATGCATTTTCAGAGCCTTTAAGACGACTGGTAATCTCAAGCCGCGCAATCGAACCAATAGAAGGCAATGCTTCGCCTCTAAATCCCAAGCTTTTAATTTCTAAAAGGTTATTTGTTAGTTTAGACGTACAATGACGCTCAATTGCTAAGGTCAAATCTTCTGGCCCCATGCCATCGCCATTATCGGTAACGCGAATGAGGTTTTTGCCGCCTTCGCTTGTCACAAGTTCAATGCGCGTTGCGCCGGCATCAATTGCATTTTCAACAAGCTCTTTAACAACACTGGCAGGGCGCTCGACAACTTCACCAGCTGCGATTTGGTTTATGAGTGATTCTGATAAGCGCGTTATTGCCATTTTGTTTTTAATTGCCGCCGTTTCAATGTTTTCAATTATTTTAAGGCACATTCATTTTATTTTGATCGCCAGTCAATCAACTAACGCGCAAATTACGCTGTATTCAACAGATTGTGTCTCTAGCATAAAACCAATAGGAGACATTTGTTCGCAAAATAGCAGTAATTTTTCAAATTGCATTGCATATGTTGTTAAAAGTGAGCGGCACTAACAATTTAAGTGCGCAAAACTTAATGATCTGTGTCAGCACCATTTGTTTTTTCTTTTGAATAGGGCTATCTATCGATAAATCAAAGCAACAAAAATACCAACTTATAGGGCATGTATATGAAAGGCTTCCGGCTAATAGATCTAATTGGTCTTCTGCAGGGCTTGTCTATGCGCCAAGTTTTTCCGTTTTTGGCATGGCGCCATATGTTGACCAAGGAGAACTTGAAAGCGGATGCTTTCGCGGGTCTCACGGGTGCAACCATTGTCTTACCACAGGCCGTTGCCTTTGCTGCAATTGCAGGACTGCCACCAGAATACGGTTTTTATACCGCAATGGTAACGCCAATTATTGCTGCGTTATTCGGTTCTTCTTGGCATGTTATTTCTGGCCCAACAACTGCTATTTCTGCATTGGTGTTTGGTGCACTTTCTGGATCGTTCGAGCCGGGCTCGACCGAATTTATCCAAGCTGCAATTACACTTACATTGCTGGTTGGGGTTTTCCAGTTAGCCTTGGGGTTAGCCAGACTTGGCGCGTTGGTCGATTTTGTTTCGCACTCTGTTATGGTTGGATTTATGGCAGGTGCGGCGAGCCTTGTTGGTTTAAGTCAATTAGACAATGCGCTTGGTATTGACCTACCGCGCCCAGATAAGGTTGTGGAATTTTTTAGTCAATTGATTGAAAAAGCACCCTCTGCGGATTGGCGATCATTGTTAATTGCCGCGATATCTTTGTTTGTTGGCGTTGTCTGTAAAAAATATTTCCCGCGATGGCCAAATTACCTGTTCGCTTTATTTGTTGGGTCTGTTGTTAGTATTTCGCTAGAAGGCGCGCAAAATGGTGTGAAACACATAGGCGCTATCCCAGATGTTATTCCAGGCCTTAGTGCGCCACTCTTTAGCATCGAGGTTTTAGGCGATCTTGCACCTGCCGCCTTTGCGATTGCGCTGGTTGGATTGCTTGAAGCGGTTTCTATCGCACGTGCGGTTGCTATTAAGTCTGGTCAAGATCTTGATGGCAATCAAGAATTTATTGGGCAGGGGCTGTCAAATACTGTTGGTAGCTTTTTTCAATGTTATGCGGCCTCTGGCTCGTTTACGCGTTCGGGTGTAAATTACGAGGCAGGTGCTAAAACGCCAATGGCGGCAATTTTAGCGGCAGGTTTCTTATTTCTAATCTTACTATTTGTTGCCCCATTATTTGCTTATGTTCCGATCCCTTCAATGGCTGGCGTGATTATATTGGTGGCTTGGAAGCTAATTGATTTCAAAGAACTTTGGCATATCATCGAAACAAGCCGTGCCGAAACTGCTATTGCAATCATCACTTTCGTTTCAACATTGTTCATAAATCTAGAATTTGCAATTTACATTGGCGTTATGCTGTCTTTCTTGATTTTCTTGAACAAGTCAGCACATCCATATTTAATCATCATATCGCCAGACCCTAATACCAAGCACAAAATGTTTCGTGCGGCTGATACGAATAACCTGGTAGAATGCCCTCAATTGGTGTTTGCACGACTTGAAGGCCCATTTTATTTTGGATCTGTTGAGCACATTCGCCGAAAGTTTCGCGAGATTGAACGCAAACACGCAAAACAAAAGCACATGCTGTTTATGGTAAAAGGGGTGGGTGAAATTGACCTGCCAGCCGCAGAGCTTTTGATTGAAGAAGCCCGTCGCAGAAAACGCCGCGGTGGCACTTTCCACGTACAAGCAAAGGCGGTATCTTCAATTCAGCGCCTAGACCGTTTTCACGTTTCGGAAGCTTTGTCGACCGAGCATGTTCACACATCAAAAGGCGATGCGATTGCAGAAATTATTCCAACACTCGATCAATCAATTTGTGGAACTTGTACCGCTAGAATATTCAATGAATGCCCAGGATTAGTGGATGGATTTGACCTTGAAGCAGCAAGGCTTGAAGAAGCAACTGCAAGGGAACTAGAGCTTGCTGAAGCGCTAACTGCAGAGACGAAAGCAAATAAGAAGAGCAGAAAAACTCGTAAAAAATAATGACTAATTGCGCTTTAAATAAGCGTATTTCTTGCAAAATTGACGTGGCGCACAGCTTTTTGTTTATAAAACAAAAATCTTATTGAATAACCTTTGCAAGATATAAAAAGCGTGGTAACGACCCTTGTCATTCACTATGTAAATTTTAAGCCACTGTGTGAGCCTGTGTAGGTGATGGATTAGGTCTTAAAATAACTAGTTTTCAATATTCGATTTGTACGCGGTAGTCCGGTGATTTTTTCACATTGGTTACCTCAAGGCTTTTGTAAATAGGAATGGCAATGTCCAAGATTATCTCCACCCCAACAGGTGATTACGCACTTACATTTGATGATGTTTTATTACAGCCGGGTCATTCCGTTGTAATGCCTGGACAAGTAAACATTGCCTCTAACGTTACAAAAAGCATTTCGCTTAATCTGCCAATCATGTCGTCTGCTATGGATACTGTAACAGAATCTAATATGGCAATTGCCATGGCGCAGGCTGGCGGTATGGGTGTTATTCACCGTAATCTATCACCAGAGTTACAGGCAGAAGAAGTTCGCCAAGTTAAAAAGTTTGAATCTGGCATGGTGGTCAATCCAGTCACCATTGGCCCAGATGCAACACTGGCGCAAGCGCAAGCGCTTATGCAACACCACAAGATATCTGGCATTCCAGTGGTAGAAGGTGGCGGTCAAGGCGGTCACATTACTGGCAAGCTGGTTGGTATTTTAACAAATCGCGATGTGCGTTTTGCGATTGAGCCAAATCAACCCGTTTCTCAATTAATGACACAAGAAAATTTGGTCACGGTTAAAGACAATATTGGGCAAGGTGAAGCACGCAAATTATTGCACGAAAACCGTATTGAAAAATTGCTGGTTGTTGATGAAAAACACAATTGTGTTGGTTTGATTACTGTTAAAGATATTGAAAAAGCAAACCTAAATCCAAATGCTGCAAAAGATGCGCATGGTCGTTTGCTTGTGGCAGCGGCAACTTCTGTTGGTGACGATGGTATCGAGCGTGCCGAACGCCTGATTGATGCTGGCGTAGATATTGTTGTTATCGACACAGCGCATGGTCATTCGCAACGTGTTTTAGATGCCGTAGCTGTAATCAAGAAACTTTCAAATAACGTTCAAATTATTGCGGGTAATGTTGCAACTGCAGACGGCACGCAAGCTCTAATCGATGCGGGTGCCGATTGTATTAAAGTTGGCATTGGCCCTGGATCAATTTGTACAACACGCATTGTCGCTGGTGTTGGCGTTCCTCAACTCTCAGCAATTATGTCTAGCGTAGAACAAGCCAACAAACACGGAATTCCAGTGATAGCAGATGGCGGCCTTAAGTTTTCTGGGGATTTAGCAAAAGCAATTGCCGCAGGCGCTTCTATTGCCATGGTGGGTTCATTGCTTGCAGGTACCGATGAATGTCCGGGTGAAACATATTTGTATCAAGGTCGTTCCTATAAATCATATCGCGGCATGGGGTCTGTTGGCGCAATGGCGCGTGGTTCTGCGGATAGATATTTCCAAGCAGAAGTAAGCGATACACTTAAACTTGTGCCAGAAGGCATTGAGGGCCAAGTGCCTTATAAGGGTCCAACAGCGTCGGTACTTCACCAATTAGCTGGTGGCTTGCGTGCCGCTATGGGTTATGTTGGCGGTGCAGACATTAAAGAATTTCAAGATCGCTCAAGATTTGTTCGTATCACTGGTGCTGGACTAACAGAAAGCCATACGCACGATGTAACGATCACACGTGAAAGCCCAAATTATCACCGTAATTAAATTGCAATTGATTTCACAATCGATTGTTAAAAATTAATAAATGAAAGCTTTCAGATGAAGTTTTATGTAAATCCAGATTTAATTTTTGTACCTATTATTTTAATGGTAGCGGCTACAATTTATGTTTACGTAGTGATGGCTAAAGGGCGTGTGCGTCTTTTCAAAGAAGGCAAAGCCAAAATTGAAAATTTTGAAATTGGCAAGGGGGAACCAGAAGAAAGCGTAAAGCTTAACAACGTTCTGAAAAATCAGTTTGAATTACCAATTCTGTTTTACTTAGCTTGTTTATCGCTTCATATGACGCAAACAGTTACACTTATAAACTTGGGCCTTGCGCTGTTGTTTGTGTACTTCAAAGTGTTACATATTAAAGAGCATATAAATAGCAATGAGGTTTTGACGCGTAGAAAAATATTCTTTAGAGCGTTTCAAGTTTTAGTGCTTTTGTGGGTAGGCTTTATTATCCAACTTGTAATCAAACAACTTTAGTTCAGGAATAATCATGCGTCTTGGTGGCAGAGTGCAAGCAGCAATCGAAGTTTTAGAAGATATGGAAGCGCGCAAGCGCCCCGTCAGCGAAGCATTAAAAGACTGGGGCTTGGGCCACCGTTTTGCAGGTTCTGGCGATAGAAGTGCAATTGGTAATCTAGTTTATGATACGTTGCGCAAGCGTTCTTCAACTGCATATCTAATGGGAAGTGACAAAGCTTCATCTCTTGTTTTTGGAACAGTTCAACGCCAATGGAATACAAGCCTTGAACAACTTCAAGAAGCATTCACTGACGATAAATTTGCGCCCCAAATTCCTGTAGCAGAGTTAGAAGCAACTTCAAAAAAGGATTTCGCATTTGCTGAACCTTATGAGCAAGCCGATGTACCTGAATGGTGTGCAGATTTTCTAGAAGAAAATTTCGATGAAGATTGGACAACAGAAGCAGAGGCAATGTCTGATCGCCCTCCGCTAGATATTCGGGTGAACACTTTAAAAGCTGATAGAGAAAAAGTTTTAAAAGCGCTTTCTAAAACTGGCGCTAAACCAACCAACATTGCGATCAATGGCGTGCGCATTGCGCCCGGCAATGGTGCGCGTCGTTTGCCAAATGTGCAAAACGAACCGGCCTTTCAAAAAGGCTGGTTTGAGATACAAGACGAAGGCAGCCAAATTGTTGCGGATCTATGTTTTGCAAAACCCAACGAGCAAGTGTTTGATTATTGCGCTGGTGCTGGCGGCAAAACATTAGCCTTGTCCGCTAACATGCAAAACAAAGGCCAAGTTCATGCCTATGACGTAAACAAAAGCAGACTTGCTCCAATTTTCGAACGCTTAAAAAGAGCAGGCACACGCAATGTACAAGTGCACGGTGCTGGTGATGATTTGTCGCCACTTGTGGGTAAGTTCGACAAAGTAATCATTGATGCGCCTTGTTCTGGTTCTGGCACTTGGCGCAGACGCCCAGATGCAAAATGGAGACTAACGCCAGAAACATTGGCGATGCGTTGCCAAGAACAACAAACAGTTTTAGACGATGCGCAAAAATACGTAAAAACTGGCGGTGTTCTAATTTACATTACCTGTTCTGTTTTTCCGCAAGAAAACGAAGAGCAAGTCTACGCCTTTGGCGATCGTCAACAAGCGCTCGGCAATAAATGGGATTTGTTGTCAGCTGGTGAAGTTTGGCAAGACCTTTATGGTCTTGAAAAAGCAAAGCCTTGGTCAACTGATTTAAAGTGCATTACGCTAACGCCAGCTTCAACGAACACCGATGGTTTCTTCTTTTCTGTTTTGCAAAAGCTTGCCTAAAATTAGATCGAAGGAATGGAAATGCTAAAAACGGTAGGCGGTAAAAAACTCTTATACGTTATGGCTGCCGAACCAGAATATGGCGCGGACCTTAAACAATGCTTCACGCCATTGATGAGCGGTGTTGGGCCTGTTGAAGCCGCGATCAGTTTAAGCCATGCGTTACATGAATTAGAAACTAAGCCAGATTGCGTCATTTGTTTAGGATCCGCAGGATCAGCTAGTTTAGAACAATTAGAAGTCTATCAAGTATCTACCATAGCTTACCGCGATATGGATGCTTCGCCTTTGGGGATTGAAAAAGGCGCAACGCCATTGCTCGATATTCCAGCGATACTCAAATTGGAAAATCAAAATACTGGGCTTAAAAAAGCCAGCCTATCAACGGGCGCTAGCATTGTGTCGGGTAAGGCATATGATGCTATAGATGCAGACATGGTGGACATGGAAACTTTTGCGATACAGCGTGTTTGCATGGTACATGGTATTTCGCTCATCGGACTGCGTGGTATTTCTGATGGCAAAGAAGAATTAAGCAAGCTTTCTGACTGGACGCAGTACCTAAATATTATCGACGAGAAACTAGCAATTGCAGTTAATGAAATTGAAAAAGCTATCATAGAACAAAAAATTCTTGCTGCAATTGGCTGACATACAAATAAAAGCAATCCAATCACACCAATCACATTGCACAAACTTAAAACATTCTATAAAGCCTCAACATGAACACACATCCTGACACAGTATTAATCATTGATTTTGGTAGCCAAGTAACTCAGCTAATCGCAAGACGCGTTCGCGAGACTGGTGTATATTGCGAAATCGTTCCCTTTCAATTAGCGCAAGAAGGCTTTGACCGCTTAAAGCCAAAGGCAATAATTTTGTCTGGTGGCCCGGCATCCATCAACGATTATGACAGCCCACGTGCGCCTCAATGTGTTTTTGATTCTGGTCTGCCAATTTTAGGGATTTGCTACGGTCAGCAAACCATGTGCGAGCAATTGGGCGGCAAAGTTGAAAGTGGACATCACGGCGAATTTGGCCGCGCGCAAGTAAATGTAAAACAGACGTGCAAATTGTTTGATGGCATATGGAACGTTGGCGAAGAACATCAAGTTTGGATGAGCCACGGTGACCGTGTTACAAAATTGCCAGACGGTTTTGAAGTTGTTGCGACATCGCAAAATGCACCTTTTGCAATTACAGCAAACGAAGCAAAAAAATATTACGCTGTGCAATTTCATCCAGAAGTTGTGCACACGCCAGATGGTTCAAAACTGATTGAAAACTTTGTAAAGAAAATTGCAGGCGTTTCAGGCGACTGGAGCATGTCGGCTTATAAAGATCAGGCAATTGAATCCATCCGCAAACAAGTGGGCGACAAGCGCGTTATTTGTGGCCTGTCTGGTGGTGTAGATTCTTCGGTGACTGCCGTGTTGATTCACGAAGCAATTGGCGATCAACTAACGTGCATTTTAGTAGACCACGGTTTGATGCGCAAAGACGAAGCAGCTCAAGTTGTTTCTATGTTCAAAGAGCATTACGACATTAAGCTTGTGCATGTAGATGCGGCTGACATGTTCATTGGCGAACTTGAAGGCGAAGCTGATCCAGAGAAAAAACGTAAAACAATCGGTAGATTGTTCATTGATGTTTTCGAAGCCGAAGCTAAGAAAATTGGCGGCGCAGAATTTTTGGCACAAGGCACATTATATCCAGATGTCATCGAAAGCGTATCCTTTACAGGCGGCCCTTCGGTTACCATTAAATCTCACCACAATGTTGGCGGATTGCCAGAGCGCATGAACATGCAATTGGTCGAACCTTTGCGCGAATTGTTCAAAGATGAAGTACGTGTGTTGGGTAAAGAGCTTGGACTTCCAGATCACTTTATCGGTCGTCACCCATTCCCTGGCCCTGGTCTTGCAATCAGATTGCCGGGCGGTGTTACCCGCGGAAAAATTAAAATCCTTCAAGAAGCAGATGCAATTTACTTAGATGAAATTCGCAAAGCTGGTTTATACAATAAAATCTGGCAGGCTTTTGCTGTTCTAACTGATGTTAAAACAGTTGGCGTAATGGGCGACAGCAGAACCTATGAGCATGTTTGTGCTTTGCGCGCTGTGACATCTGTCGATGGCATGACCGCAGATTTTTATCACTACGATATGAATTTCTTAGGCAATACTGCCACGCGTATCATCAATGAAGTACGTGGCATCAACCGTGTCGTTTATGACATCACCTCAAAACCGCCAGGTACCATTGAGTGGGAATAGGTTACGTGGAGTAGGTTAAGTGGGAATAGGTTTTTGGATTTCAAAATTAGGTCGGCTTTAGTCGGCCTTATTATTTTATTTGTATTCAGTTGGAATGTTTTCTGGCGTTATAATCTGTGGTTCTGCAAGACAGTTTAGATTTATGTCTGGCGTTAATTTATGATGTGCGGCAATGGTCAAAAAAGCATTGCGCATGTCGTTTTGTAGATCGTGATGCAGTACATAAGTAATGTCTCTTTGTTCTAATAAAACACGGTTTTCTTCATCTAAATCATGGGCAATGAATATTGATGGCTTATGTCCGCATTCATGTAATATTTTCAAAATGGCTTTATTGCCACCGCCCATAGAATAAACAGCTTTAATATTTTTGCTGTTTGTTGCAATTTCGCGAACATGTTTCGCTGTTTGATTTGGCAATCCGCCGCCACCGCTGACATCAATAATTTTTAATTTTGAACCACGCTTTAAAAGTGCGTCTTTAAAACCCTTTTCGCGATCGCTTTCACCAGTAAAAGAGATTTGTC
The DNA here is from genome assembly GCA_002400845.2 of Hyphomicrobiales bacterium. Taxonomy (GTDB): domain Bacteria; phylum Pseudomonadota; class Alphaproteobacteria; order Rhizobiales; family Rhizobiaceae; genus Salaquimonas. Next base: position 2,668 of record NVRK02000113.1, on the reverse strand, counting down.
CTTTGGTGGTTAGAATTGTGCCACGATCAGTATCTAGTGCTTTATCTAATAAGAAGGCGGCGGTGCGACCGGCATTTATATTGTTTAAACCAATATAGGTTTGGCCCATTTGTTGACCACTAATATCGCTGAACAGCGCGATGACTGGAATGCCTTTTTGAGTTAATTTAAATATCGCTTCTCGTACCTTTGGAAGGTCGCGCACTTTTAAGCAGACACCATGGCTACCTCGTTTTGCTATTCTTTTTAAAATTGCAACTGTCTCTGTTTCTTCTAGTGTTTCGCTGAACAAAAAACGAGGTCGAAACACAGCAGGGCCAATGGTAGGCAATACAATTTCACTTGCAGATTTAACTTCACGGCTAAACCTTGTGGGTGTTTCCATCACTATATCAATGAACATACGACGGCCCATTGCAGAAAGCTGTCGTTCTTGACCCATCAATTCTTCGACTGCTGTTTTAACGCGAGTTGAAGTTTGCGGGCTAACATTGGCGCGTTTGTTTAATGCTCTATCGACTGTCGCAGTGCTTAAGCCTGCCTGAAGTGCAATTTCTTTAATAGGGAACCGATGTGTCATTGATGTATTATTGATGTTTTTTGATGCAGATTGCAAGCAACTAAATTGCTAACTTGGAACCACGCATAATAGAAATTCAGTATCGTAGTTTTATGGAGATCATAGCGATGACTTTTCAATCAGAGCAAATAGCATATTTTAAACAAGAAGATTGCAATCTGGAAGACTTTAAAAAATTAGTCAGCCAATCTCAAAGCGCCTCTGACTTGAAATTTGTGAGTTCGATTGAAAAGAACATTCCAATTTATGACGCAAGTAAATTACAAGAGCAGTTTAATGATAATGAAATGCGCATAGCGCTAATGACAGAATGGGCGCGCATTTTTCGTGAACAAGCTGGCGTTTTGGTGATTAAGAATGCCTACGCAGATACGAGCGTGATTGACGAAGCAACAATTATATTCAACGATATTATTAAACAAGAAAAGCAAGAGAACGGCCAAAGTTCGGATCATTTTGCATCTGGAAATAATGATCGAATATGGAACTCATTGCAAAAGTTGTGTGAGCAATCACCACAAACGCATGCGCAGTATTTTGCAAATGCAGCTATCAATACAGTATGTGAATCTTGGCTTGGTCCTAATTATCAAATGACTGCTCAAATAAATGTTGTGCATCCTGGCGGCGAAGCGCAAAAGGCGCATCGTGATTACCATCTTGGTTTTGCAACACCAGAAATTTCCGCCCAATATCCAAGTCACGTACACGACCTCTCACCAGTATTAACTTTGCAAGGTGGCGTTGCGCATGTGGATATGTCACTCGAAAGTGGACCTACTAAACTATTGCCGTTTTCTCAACTTTATAGGGCTGGATATGCGGCTTGGCGTAAAGAGGATTTTAGAAACTATTTTGAAGAAAATTATGTGCAATTACCGCTTAACAAAGGCGATGCATTGTTTTTTAGTCCAGCGCTTTTTCACAGTGCTGGAGCCAATACGAGCAATGACGTTCCGCGCATGGTAAATTTGTTGCAAGTGTCTTCTGCATTTGGCAGAGCTATGGAAAGTGTTGACCGAGTGAAAATGTGCAAACTAACTTATCCATACCTGTTGAAAAATATAGACAGTATGGGTCAAGAAGAATTACGATCAACTTTAGCAGCAACGGCTGAAGGCTATTCATTTCCTACCAATTTAGATTTAGATCCACCGATTGGTGGGCTTGCGCCAGAATCGCAACAAGCTTTAATGTTGCGCGCACTAAACAATAAATGGACCACAGTAAAATTTGAAGCCGCACTTGATGAGCAGTCTCGTAAAAAGATAGCGTAATTATAATAGCATTTGAAGAAAGTGACAAAATGAATAAAATTGACGGAAAATATGCAGTCGTTACGGGCAGTACGCAGGGTTTGGGCGCTGCAATTGCAGAGCAATTTGCAAAAGCAGGCGCGGCAGGAATAATCACTTGCGGTAGAAGCCGTGATAAAGGTGAAAAACTTGCGACAAAGATTAAATCAGAAACCGGCTGTGTTGTTCATTTTGTTCAAGCCGATTTATCAAGCGTTGCTGATTGCCGAAAAGTGATTGCGCAAGCCGATAAACAATTTGGTAACGTTGATATATTGGTAAATGCAGCAGGTCTTACAGACCGCGGCGATATATTGAATACAGATGAGGAACTGTTCGACCGCATGTTTGCGATCAATACCCGAGGCCCATTCTTCTTAATGCAAGACGCAATTAAATTAATGATACGAGAAAGCACACAAGGTGCCATTGTCAATATAGGATCAACATCTGCAATGGCTGGTCAGCCTTTTATTTCTGCATATTGCGCCTCAAAGGGGGCGCTAGCAACGCTGACTAAAAATACTGCTTATGCAACATTGAGAAATAAAATTAGAGTGAACCAATTAAACATTGGCTGGATGGCAAGTGACGGAGAGCACGAAATACAAACGCAGTATCATGGAGCCGATGAAAATTGGTTGGAAAAAGCTGCCGCTGAACAGCCATTTGAACGCCTGCTTGCTCCGCAGGAAGTGGCAATAGCCGTTACATTCTTAGCGTCAAAAGATGCAGGCATGATGACAGGTTCGGTGATTAATTTCGATCAGTCAGTGTGGGGCGGATATTCGTT